>CALKVB010000238.1 GCA_937996605.1 uncultured Oxalobacteraceae bacterium
ATCTACACAGGCGAAGACACTCTTTCCCTACACGACGCTCTTCCGATCTAGCTTTCGTTTAGCTTTCTTTTAGTATCAGCGCCCGTGCCAATCGCTCAATGTCTTCCGGGCGATGAGATGCAAGTTCACAGCTAAGGTGCTGATCAAATTTGCTGAAGTTTCGTCTTACGGCTTTTTGATACGCTGGATCATAGTGTTTTTGCAGAAGAAGTAACACCAACTCCTTTATCTTTCCATGGTCTATTAAGTTTTCCCAATGCTGAATAGCCTCGTTGCCATGTAGTTGTCGCAGAAACCTAAGTTGGGTTTTTAGGGAAGTGTGATCCTCAATAAAATGCAGATAATCTTCACATAGAAAATCAATCCGTGATTGCATGTCGAGTTGAATTTCTATGCATGAACCTGCACGCATGGAATTCATCATGAGGTCGGGAATCCTGAGATCGCCTACTTTCTTACTCTCAGCCTCAACATACACGGGACGTTGTGGATCGAAAGATTTAAGCTTAGACCAAATTTGGGTTTCAAAATGTTTTTGACTTGGTTGGCCTTGAAGCGGCAACGTTCCAAGCACGGAGCCCCGATGCTGCGCAAGCTGTTCTAAGTTCAACACTTGACAACCTTGTTGTTCGAGCGCGAGCAACAGGCGACTCTTACAACTTCCGGTCGACCCGCAAATTACTTTCCACTGTAAACTTGAAGCCAACTTTGGTAAGTCTTGATTGACGTAGTGGCGATACTCTTTATAGCCACCTTCAAGTTGAAAAGTTGACCATCCTATTTTGGCGAAAATATGCGCCATCGAACCGCTGCGGTTACCGCCACGCCAGCAGTAAATTAAGGGCCGCCAAGTCTTCGGCATTTCAAGAAAATGTGATTCAAGTTGCAGAGCGATATTCTTGGCTACCAGCGCGGCACCTATTTTTTTGGCTTCGAAGGCGCCGACTTGTTTATAGCAAGTCCCAACACGAATGCGTTCGTCGTTATCGAGTACAGGGCAATTGATCGCCCCAGGAATATGGTCTTCAGCGAACTCGGCAGGACTACGTACATCGATAATACAATCGAAAGAGCCTAGCTCTTGTAAGACTTGTTCGAAGCGAATTGGTGCAGGGTACTTCATTTCTTTAACATTTTTTCGAGTGGGGCCCAAACATTGTCGAGCATTTGAGGATGTGCTTCTGCCTTGAGATGGATACGGTCAGCTTGAAATAGTTCGGCTTTATCTGCTACGCCTTCGAGGAAGAAAGGGACAAGGGCGATCTTCATTTCTTTTGCTAGCTTTCCATAAAGTCCGAAAAACTGATCGCTATACGTCTTGCCGTAATTCGGCGGTATTTTCATGGCGACCAGAAGAGGCTGCGCCTTACTTGCTTTGACTGCGCTAATCATTGCTCGAAAATTCGTTTCAGAAGCTTTCAGATCGAAGCCTCTTAGGGCATCGTTACCGCCGAGTTCGATAATCACGATCTGTGGTTTATGTTTGCCTAATAGCTCTGGGAGGCGGCTTAGACCACCACTACTTGTTTCACCGCTAATACTTGCATTAAACACGGTGAACCCCATCTTCTTTTCTGCAAGTCTTTTCTCAAGTAAAGCGACCCAACCACTGCCTCGGCTTAGGCCGTATTCTGCCGATAAACTATCACCAAGCACGAGTATCGTTTTTGGTGCAGAATGTGCGGCATGCGCATGGTTGAACATGCCTAGCGAGGCGAGAAAAATTAAGCTGGCCAACAGGCGCTTAGAATAGCATGCAGACATACGAAACATTTTTGCGTACATAATCACGAAAGAAGAACAATGAGTGAAACCAAACAGGCAGCGATCCTTGTTACGAAACTCAATAAACGTGTGGCAGATGCCACTGGCGAGCTTAGTATCTTGCATGATATCGAATTTACTGCTGAAGCGGGCGAGACTTTAGCAATTGTAGGTGCCTCCGGTTCCGGAAAGTCTACCTTGCTGGGGATTTTGGCTGGACTTGATACGCCGAGCTCGGGGACGGTGAAGCTTGGTGGTATCGACATTTTTGCCTTGGACGAAGATGGCAGGGCGCTGCTACGTAAGAATCAACTTGGTTTTGTATTCCAATCTTTCCAGCTTCTGATGCATTTGAACGCTTTAGAAAACGTGATGCTACCGTTAGAGTTAAGAGGCGATAAAGACGCGAAAGCGAAAGCAGAAGCGATGTTAGCCAAGGTAGGTTTGTCGGCACGCTTGAAGCATTACCCCAAGTTTTTGTCGGGTGGTGAACAGCAAAGGGTGGCGTTGGCACGTGCCTTCGTTACTGAGCCACCATTGTTGTTTGCGGACGAACCAACGGGAAGCCTGGATGCTGCAACAGGCGAGGCCGTAATTCAACTTATGTTTGATCTCAACCGAGAACGTGGTTCAACACTTGTTTTAGTAACGCATGATTTATCCATCGCCGCTCGCTGTGGCAGAACCTTAAAGATCGCGGCAGGACACTTGCAAGAATAACCGTCACAATTTATAGAAATTAAATCTAAGAAATCGATAAATGAAATGGCAGCTCGTTGAGCTGCCATTTTCTTAAGTTAAAGTCGGTCGTCTTTAGAATCGATAGCTTGCTACTGAAAAAATCGTGACCGAAGAGCGTTGCGGAGCAAATGGATTTTTGTTGACGTCATTCATGAAATGACGTGCACTCAGTCCCGTGGACAGTGACCAATTATTGTTGATGGTCCAATTCCAAGTCGCTCCGAGGCGCACGTCTGGGCGCATTGAAAAACGATTGTTCGAAGTATCCAAATTGCCACTCAATCTTCTATCCAATTGACTCCATGGGTTACTTGTCACATTGCTCCAATTGACACTGAACATGGTAGTCAGTGAATGCTTGCGATTAAAGAATTTCTTCGCTTTTGCACCTACACTAAAAAGTCGACCATTCTCGTTTCCGCTAAGATTGGAAACAGAAGCATTCAGGCTGTAGTCTGCTGCGATTCTATAATTGATAAAGGCGCTCGATTTTAATTGCTTAAAATTGGTATTATCCAAGCGCCCCTCGAGTTTTCGTTCAAACGAGAATGGGTCAAAAAATTGATCCACTTCAAGCTTTAAACCATATTGTATTTTCTCGTTCTTGGAAAAGCTTAGGCTAGTCAATGCGCTATTCTTGAGCATCAATCCACGACTTTTCGCTTCACTCGAGCCATTGCTATTTTCAAACGGCAATCCTATGCTCTGCGTCTGGCTCAAACTTAGGCTTGCTAGTTTGTTAGACTTAAATTGTTCGAGCGGCGATTGCAGTGAAAATTGCGCTCTCCCAAGATCTTGGCCATGCGCAATTCCCGCGATCGATAGAATCGAAACCAAGGCAAATTTTTTCATTTTCTGAACTCATTCAAAGATGAAACCAAGCAAATCCTGAAATGACGATACCGCCTGCAGCAACCGCATATGAAGCATACTGTAACCAATTTTTCTTGGTTAATAAAGCGATCGCTGCAAGCGAGATCGCAATTTGTACTGCCGTCATGGCTTGCGCCCAACGGTGATGCTGGTGCAAGGCGTTTTCAGATTGCTCTTCTAAGTGTAGAACTTCTTTTTCAAAGCCTTCCGCTTCTTTTTTTATCTCTTCTTTCTCTTTTTTGTAGCGTTCTACATCAGTTTTGTATTTTTCAACATCGGTGCCAGGCAAAGTAATCGCAAGCTCAGCCAAATTTTGTTTGCTCGATTTTGCTTGGTAATAGTTCCACTTATTGGCAGCTTCAGTTTTTTTGATCGCAGCACTGTTTTTCAACATCGCCGCTTCATTTTGAGTCGCGCCCCCCTCATACCCAATTAAGGCCCCGACAGTTGCCATAATGGCTGTCATCACTGCAATTCGACTCGAAAATTGGTCGTTGCTATGTGCAGCATGTTCTAATTCGTGATCATGTGGCCCATGTACGTGAAATCCGTGTCCAGACATTTCAATTCCTATTTCTTTGAATAAATTACAATATCATACGCCAAATCATTGCTTGAAATGAAACTTTGGCGCGACGATTCTCTCCATAAATGTGGGTCGATTACTGGAAAAAAAGCGTCACAAGCATACTCTGCTTGAATTTCAGTGACAATTAAACGTTCCGCTAAAGGCAAAGCTTGTTGGTAAATTTGGGCGCCACCGATGACAAAGGCTTGCTCTTCATTTAAAAGCGAAAGGGCCTGTTCAATTGAGTTGACCGCCTCAACTCCACTTTGGTTCCATTCTTTATTACGTGAAATGACGATATTTCGACGCTTTGGCAAAGGGCGACCAATTGAGTCATAGGTTTTCCTCCCCATAATGATGGGGTGACCAGAGGTGGTGCTCTTGAAGTGCGCTAAG
>CALKVB010000239.1 GCA_937996605.1 uncultured Oxalobacteraceae bacterium
GATCTCGGCGACACTAGTCCAGGTTTTGACTGTGCCAATCTGTACAGGTTCAGTGCGATCGATCACGGTGCCATCGCCGAGCTGTGAGTTAAAGTTTCTTCCCCAAGCCCACAGTGTGCCATCTTTTTTGACGCCGACGGAATGTGATTTTCCAGCGGCAATTGCGATCCAAGACGAGGAGCCTATTTTAGTCGGCGTGTTTTTGTCGACAAAACTAGCGTCACCGAGTTGTCCATTTTGATTGAAACCCCAAGCCCACAGTGAGCCATCGCTTTTGAGTGCCAGACTATGAAACTCTCCAGCACTGAGTAGGCTCCAGGTGTTGCCGGTACCAATTTGTGTCAGAGACGCTTTGTCCAAGGATGTGCCGTCGCCCAATTGACCATTTCGATTAAGGCCTGCACTGTAAATGGTGCCATTTGATTTTAAGACTAAGGAATGATTACCACCACCGGCAATAGACAAATAAGGACCTTGAATGGTTAACTTTACGCTACCTGTTATTTTACCAACGGTCGCTGTGATGGTTTCTGTTCCCATACTGACTGCGGTCGCGAGCCCAGTGCTGGGATTGATTGAAACTGCGGCACTTCCGCTCGCCCAGGTAAGGTCTTTGGTAATGGCAGCTGTGCTGCCGTCAGAGTAAGTTCCGGTTGCGGTAAATTGTTGGCTCGCCCCCACGGCAATCGTTGCATTCGACGGTGTGATTGCAATGCTAACGAGCGTGATTGTTGGGGTTGTCGTGGTAGTCGTGGTCGTCGTTGCAGCCTTGTCTTTACTTCCACCACAAGCACTGAGGATGAAAAGAATCAAGAGAGGGAGTAGGCGCAAAATCTTCATGGTTGATGTTCTAGGCTGTGAACGAGATCGTTTATGTTAGCAGGAGTTTACCAAATCACGGCGTTGGCGAATGCGAGATAAACAAGGGAAAAGTCATGTTGTTAAAGGGATTAAATTCTTGGATATCGACCATGCTATCGTTGCTGGGGAAAGTGTATTCACCTCCCTCAGAGGTGATCACTAACTCAAGCGAAATTGTACTAGTTTCTATAAAGAAATTCTGATCTTATGCCGTTATCGATAATGGCGGTGTTTCCGCGCGTATTGGCAGTCACGATCGCAAGCATATTGGCATTCACTCGAAGTAAGGCAAGGTATGGCAGGTTCGAACTATCAGTCTGATCTAATCAAATTATACTTAGCAGCCTTTATTCGGGCTCCTGAGCGCAGTGGCTTGGACTATTGGCTGGGGCAACTCAATTCAGGCAAGTCTTTCGATAGTTTGCTCGAAACGGTGTTTAGTCTTGATATTGTGAAGTCGATTTACCCAGAAGGCTTACCGAATGATTCATTCGTGACATTAATATACGTCAATGTGTTTGGCAAAGCACCTGATCTTGAGGGGCTGAAGTATTGGTCGAAGCAATTAGCAAATGGTCAGGCGCGTGGCAATCTTGTGATGGATATGATTAACACTGGGCTAGCAACTGTAGACGGTACGCCAGGAAAAGCCTACATCAGTAACCGTTTGGCAGTGGCTGAATTTGCGGTTGGCCAACAGAATTTTCAACGTGCTGACTTCACGCCTGCTTACCTCAAGAGCATCATGGCGACCGTAAACGCCGACAATTCGACAGTAACTTCAGCGAACGCTGCGATGAATTCTAGTGTTACCGGCATTGGCTTAGGTGCGCCACTTAACGCCATCTCCATTCCTGTCGCAACGAATGGAATTAGTCAAGCTGAGGTGACCGCGGGAGTGATTGTGAGCGTGGATCTCACGGGAACCAATGCTGTTGCAGGCAATACGGTAGAGTTATTAATCGATCAAAGTTCGTTTTCGACGCCCGTCACCAAAGTGTTGACTGCTGCAGACGTGACGGCCAAGAAAGTAAGTTTGACTGTTGCAGGCACCAATAGTTGGGGCAGTGATGGCAGCAAAATGTTGTCCGTGTTTGTAAAAGATGGCAAAGGTGGTGTTGGTTTGGCTGGCGGGGATATCATAGTCAACCTAGATCAAACTGCACCGCGAGCGCCTAACAAGATTGTTACCGTGGCGGCGGCAACGAATGGCATTAGTGCTACGGAAAAAGCCGCAGGAGTTGAGGTTGTCGTCGATTTGTCTGGGACCAATGCCAAAGCCGGGGATAAGCTTGAACTTATGTTGAATGGCCAGACGCTGGTTCCCAGTGCTTCGCTTGTGTTGAAAGAGAGCGATATTGGGAATGGCAGTGCTAAATTGTTGATTGCTGCCTCAACAGCTTGGGGCGCGGATGGCACCAAAACCATCGGCGCTAGGTTGACCGATGTTGCCGGTAATGTAGGTGGCGTTGGAGGAAATTTAAACCTTGTGCTCGATACCACTGCGCCAAATGCCTTCAAGAATACCATTTCGATCGATGCGGCGGTTGGGGGGATAGGGCCACTAGAGCGCGATTCAAACATTAATGTACAGGTGAGCTTAACCGGTTTGCCGCTTGTCGTTGGTGATAGCCTTGAATTATTAATTGATGGGCGCGTTTTTTCTCAATCTACCGTGAAGAGTGTTACTGCGGCAGATATCAGTGCAGGCAAAATGAATTTAGTCATTAGCCCTGGGGACACTGCCTGGGGAACGGTCGATGGCGATCATGTGATTAGTGCACGAATTATTGACGCAGCTGGTAATCAAGGTGTCGCGGGCGGGGATCTGAAGGTAACTGTCGATAGCCAAGCACCGGGATCTCAAAACTTAAGTGTCTCGATTCCCTCTGCGGCAAATGGTTTAAGTAGTGCTGAAATTGCGGCTGGAGTCGATGTCGTGGTGAGCTTGACTGGCTCTGGTGCTGTTGTTGGCGATTTGTTGACTTTGTATATTGATGGTAGTCCCATTACGCCGACTGTATCCCAAGCATTGACTGCCGCGCAAATTTCAGCAAAAGCTGCAATTTTAAAAGTGCCGAACACCATCAATTGGGGTGGTGATGGAGTCAAAAAAATATCGGCGAATCTGCGAGATGCCGCAGGCAACTTAGGCCCGACAAGTCCTGCGTTGAGTGTGACCATTGATACGGTCGCACCAGCAAAACCAGCGAATGCACCTACGATCGCAGTGGCAGAGTCAAATATCAATAGCGCGGAAAAGACCGCTGGCGTACAAGTTAGCGTTGATCTTGCCAACACAGGTGCGCTTGTTGGGGATCAAATTGAATTGCTAATCGATGGGAAGTCATTTACTAGCCCTGTGATTCAAGTATTGCAGGCAAATGATGTACTGACAAACAAGGTGACTTTGACCGTGAGTGCAGCCGCATGGGGCATCGATGGTGCGAAGGACATATCAGCTAGAGTCATTGACTTAGCCGGAAATACCGGCACTCCAAGTACGCCAGTGAATGTGGTGTTAGATACCGTTGCACCAACGGGTCCGAGCACATCATTACAAGTGCCGGCCAACGCTGGCGGCGGCCTCACGCCAGCAGAACGCGCTAGCGGTGTCGTGGTGACCGCAGATCTGACAGGGACTGGGGCTGTCGCAGGAGACACAATTGAAATTTTAATTGGAGGAAATCCATTCGCAACACCCGCCAAGCGCGTTTTAACGGCGGCAGAAATTAGCGCTCATCTTGTGTCGATTACCGTCGGAACACAAGATGGATGGATTGGAACTGGCAGTAAAGATTTAACTGCACGATTTACCGATACCTCTGGAAACATTGGATCTGCAGCGGGAAAAGTGAGCGTCAATGTTTTGGCACCCGCTGCGGTCTCAACAGCCTTAATTGTTCCAGCTGCGATTGGAGGCATTAATCCACTGGAGAAGGCCACGGGTGTTAACGTCATCGTAAATCTCGGCAACACCAATGTTCAGCCCGGTGACGCAGTTGAGCTGCTGATCGATGGTAAACCTTTTGCGAATTCGACATTACATGTTTTAAGCGATACAGAAATAGCGGTGGGGTCGATTAATTTGACTATTGCTGGCGGCGACGCGGGTTGGGGGAGTACGGACGGTGATAAGTCCTTAAGTGCGAGGATCATCGATACTTTTGGGACGGTCGGTCTCGGTGGTGGCAATCAAAAAGTCACGGTTGATAGTTCTTCGCCTTCCTCACAGAATTTAAGTTTGACCATGCCAGCCGCTTTAAATGGCTTGAATGCGAGTGAAGTTGCCGCTGGCGTTAGTGTCACGATAGGGCTGACTGGAACTGGCGTGGTTGCAGGTGATGTAGTAACGCTTTTGTTAGGTGGATCACCGTTTAGCTCGAATGTCTCTTTGGTGCTCAGCGCAGCGCAAGTGACCGCAAAATCCGCTGTCGTCACGATTCCACCAACGGTGAACTGGGGCAGCGATGGCAATAAAATACTGTCGGCGTACATCACTGATGCGGCAGGCAATCAAGGCTTGCCGGGCGGCTCACTTACAGTCGTGTTAGATACCAGTGTTCCAACCGCGCCGCAAAATCCTATTGCGATACCAGCTGCCGCACAAAATATCAATTCATTAGAAAAGCTGGCGGGTGTGAGCGTCATTGTTGATCTCACCGGATCTGGTGCCGCGGCTGGAGATAAACTCGAAGTCTTGATTGGAGGAGTTCCGTTTGCGACACCTATTAGTCAAATTTTGAGTGTAGCGGATATCAACAATCATTTGAGATCGGAAGAGCACACGTCTGAACTCC
>CALKVB010000240.1 GCA_937996605.1 uncultured Oxalobacteraceae bacterium
TTCAAGATAACCCCGCTCGCCAACGACAACTTTGGGGTACCGCTGGCAGTATTTCTCTCAGTTGTTCGATCAGTGCTGCCTTTTTGATTGCCATCTTTCATCAAAGTCTAGCCAGACTCATTTTCAACGATGAGACACATGCATCCGTTTTATTATGGCTAGCAGGAAGTCTCGTATTATTCGTCTTCAACACCTTGCTAATGGCCATCCTTAATGGCAAAAAAGAAGTGAGCTTATATGTGTTGGCGAATATCAGCACCAGCATTGTCACCTTGCTGGCGACTTATTTGCTTGCACAAAGCTGGGGTTTGCATGGTGCATTAATCGCGCTGAGCATTAATCAATCAGTCGTATTTTTTGTCACACTCACACTCTGTTGGCACCAAGATTGGTTCCATTTCCGCGATTTATTTGGCAATTTCGATCGGGATTTGGCTAAGAAATTGGCCGCTTACGGCTTGATGGCCATGGTTACGGCCATCGTCGTGCCTTTGAGTCAAATTTTCATTCGCAATCACTTGGTCGCTCAATTCGGCTGGCAAGAAACCGGCATGTGGCAGGCAGTCACACGCATGAGCGACGTGTATTTGATGTTGATCACCACTACTTTAACGGTGTATTACCTCCCACGCTTGGCGGAAATTAAATCAAAGCCAGAGCTACGAAAAGAAATTATCAAAGTCTATCGATTTATTTTGCCTTTGACGGCGTTCGGTGCATTGCTGGTTTATTTCCTAAGAGATTGGATCATCAGCCTCTTATTCACGCAAGAATTCAACTCCATGCGCGAACTCTTGGCGTGGCAATTAATTGGTGACGTCGTCAAAATTGGCAGCTGGATACTAGGCTTTGTCATGCTAGGAAGAGCAATGACGAAAGCGTATGTCTGGACAGAAATCCTATTCGCGTTCAGCCTGTTTGCTCTAACCTATTTGCTCACGCCCTACTTTGGTTTAAGTGCTTCGGTTATCGCATTTTTTATCAACTATGTCGCGTACTGGATCACCACTGCCTTCATCGTTTCACAAGTAAAGTTTGATTAAGCATGCTCAATACCTTCATCGCTCGCGCTGAAACTCTGGTTAGAAAAAGTTCATCGTTTGAACAAGCGATGCGTCGTGCACGCTTTTTAGGTGAATTGTGTTGGAAAAATAGTATAGGTTGCTATCAACTGATGCAATTGGAAAGCGATTTACTCGATCAGTACGCATCGCTATTTACCGAAGCAGCCCAATTGCAACGAGAAGCCAATCAAGCCAATGCGATTCCCTACCTCCATGTGCTGACCAAAGCCTATGACACTGGCGGGCATACGCGGGTAGTTGAGCGTTTTATAGGCAGCCAAGCTTTGCATGAGTCAGCGGTATTAGTCACCGAGAAGGCGCAAGCAAATACGCAGCAACGATTAGCACAGGCGAAACATGGCTTACATTGCTTGCCTCCGAAAATCGGCACACAAGAAAAAATTCAGCAGTTATTGAAGCATTTCGCGACCGCGAAAACGGTAATTTTGCACATCCACCCAAATGATATCGAAACTGCTTTCGCTGCTGGCTTAGCCAAACGCTTGTTCGGAACACAAATTTTGTTTTACAACCATGCTGACCATGTCTTCTCATTTGCTTATGCCTGCGCGGACAAAACACTAGAGTTGAGCTATTTTGGCTGGACTCTCACGCAAGAGCGAGGTGTCGATCAGAAAGCACACTTCGTCGGCATCCCGCTCAAATTGCCCAAGGTATCGGCAACATCTCCAGTGCCAGGGGTCGAAACATCGTCCAAGATAAACAACTCACCCTATCTGGCCACTTCTGGCTCGCCATATAAGTTCAAGCCCAGCCAAGGATATTCGTTTCCGCAGGTGGCAAAACAACTGACATTAGCAACAGGGCTCAATATGGTCTTGGTTGGCCCTAATCCTAAGCGCGATTGGTGGTGGTGGTTGCCACGATTACAGTTCGGCAAACATCTACACTTTATGGGCAAATTGCAACACCAAGCTTACTTAGACTGCATCAGCCAAGCGTCAGCGTATATCGATAGTTTTCCTATGACTGGCGGCACCAGTTTCTCGGAAATTTTATGCCAAGGCGTACCCTGCTTCGGTATTTTGACGGGTGCACACGGTTACTCACCAGCCGATCAGTTGAAATCTGCGGATGCCAAAACCCTCGTCAAGGATGTGGTCAACTATCTTCAGGCTCCTGATCAGGTGCAGCAAAGAATTAAACAAATCCAACCTGAAGTGGTACATGCCCACGACTTAGAAACCGTTGCAGAACGAATTGTCTGCGCTACGCGACTAGATTCACCTTTGCAGCCCCCACCTTGGCACAATCCAATTCCCGTAAATACGCGTTTTTATGAGAAAATCTGGCAATCGCAGTTCTTTTTTAGCGTGCCAGTTCATAGCCGTCCCGATTTAGCCATATTGCTGCACTTTTTGCGCTTCTGGATAACTCAGAAATTGGCTCGCTAAACAAGCGAGACTGTCGCTCACTAGCACATATTAATTTAAAGAAAACGCTATTTGAGCTTATCGCCACATGCATGGTCACGACCATTTTGCCAATTTATCTGAATACTATTTGCGACCAATGAACCATATCGCCATCATCAGTCATGGACACGAAGATTTGCTAATCAATAGCAAACTCGGCGGTTTATTGGGCGCTGAAACTTGTCGAATTTGGCTCAAAGATAATCGCCCTAGTGCCACACTCAAAACTTATTGCGCTGAACACGGGGTGTTTTACACCGACGCAGCACCGGGACTTGGTTTTGGCGAGAATAATAATTTCCTGTTTCAACAAATCGAACAAGGTCCTGGTTTTTCCCCGGATGATCTTTTCATTGTGATGAATCCAGATATCACGATCACGGAAGACACACTCCTCGCGTTTACCGAGAAAATGCGCAGCGCACAGCATACGATTGCTACCTTGAATTTATTCCGCGATCAAGCGATGCAAGTGCCCGATACCAATATCCGTCAATTCCCTGGCGTACTGTCCATCATCAAGATGCCGGTGATTAATTCTTTTAGTGAAACCTACGATAAAGAAAAGCTTGCAGCAAGCCTCGACGATATTGAAGTCGAATGGGCTTCCGGTGCATTTTTGGGCTTTACACCAGAGCACTATCGCCAACTGGGCGGCTTCGACCCTGCCTATTTCATGTATTTCGAAGATGTCGATATCTGCTATCGCTCGCGCAGATTCTTCAAACAGAATGTACATTTCTACCCGCATTTGAAGGCGGTTCATTTAGCTGCACATAAAAACCGCAAACTGTTTTCACAACATGCGAAATGGTTCTTTCAAAGTTTTTTCCAGTTTTTGCTGCGACGCTACTTGCGTAGATCAGCTGCCCATGCATCTAACAAGGTGAATGGACGATGATCTCGAACGCGGCAACAGCGAGCAAAATACTCGTCACTGGTGCGAGTGGATTTGTTGGCTCACACTTAGTTTCATACTTGCTGGAGCAAGGCCACCACGTGCGCGTATGTAGCCGTCGCGATTGGCCTGATGCACCAGCACAGAACTATGTTATTGGTGACATCGACGGCAATACCGACTGGGAAAATGCTGTACACGATATCGACGTAGTGATCCATTGCGCCGCACGTGTTCATGTCATGAACGATACAGCGGCGAACCCCCTACAAGCTTTCCGTGAAGTGAATCGTGATGCCAGTGTGCGCTTAGCGCAGCAGGCAGCACAGGCAGGTGTCAAACAATTGATTTATTTGAGTTCAGTCAAAGTCAATGGCGAATTGACAGAACTTGGAAAGCCTTTCACTGAAAACGATACCCCCGCGCCAAGCGATCCATACGGCATTTCTAAGTTTGAAGCGGAACAAGCCTTGCTCGCCATTAGTGAAGAATCCACCATGAAAGTGACCATCATACGACCGCCTTTAGTTTATGGTGCTGGCGTTGGTGCGAATTTTTTGAGTCTATTGCGTTGGGTGAAAAAAGGGATACCGCTGCCGCTCGGTGCAATTCACAATCGCCGTAGCTTCGTGTTTGTCAAAAACTTGGTCGGCTTTATTGCGCATTGCATACTTAATCCGGCCTCCTACCAACAGCGTTATTTGATTTCAGACGATCATGATCTATCGACGACTGAACTACTCAAAGCTGCAGCGGAGGCGCAGCAAGTGCCCGCACGCTTGTTGCCTATCCCTGCAAGTTTGATTTCCGGTATCGCGACGTTACTAGGAAAAAAATCGATTTCAGATCGGCTTTGCATGTCGCTACAAGTCGATATCAGCAAAGCGAAAAATCAACTGCACTGGCAAGCACCCTACAGCGTCGCCGAAGGCTTGCGTGAATGCACAACCCCAAACAGTCAATCCAAACACTGATCACACTAATTTGATATCGACCACAATGAAACGTCTTGCTGACTTAATTCTTGCCCTGATCGCCAGCCTTATTTTGCTGACACCTTTGATTGTCGTCGCCATGATGGTGAGACTGACCTCACGCGGCCCCGTGATTTATTGGTCAGATCGCGTTGGTCGATACAATAAAATTTTCAAGATGCCTAAGTTCAGAACCATGTTAGTCGACACCCCTGCGGTAGCGACGCATTTACTGACTAATCCCGATCAATACCTCACGCCCGTAGGTTCGTTTTTACGTAA
>CALKVB010000241.1 GCA_937996605.1 uncultured Oxalobacteraceae bacterium
GATCTACACAGGCGAAGACACTCTTTCCCTACACGACGCTCTTCCGATCTCTTATGAAAACTCAGTATCAATCAATAAAGGCGTTGCAGGCAGTTATCTTCGGTGGTTCCAATATGCCGAGGCCCTCATTCAGCTGCCAACTAGAAAGGCCGACGCACATTTTGCATTTCAAAAAGCGCGCGATTTAATCGAGCTTCGGTTGCGCCGTTCTACGGATGATCCAATTTTGTTGAGTATCAGTGCAGTAATCGAAGCGCGTTTGGAGCGAGTCGAGCTGGCTCATGAACAAATTCGTAAGACTTTGGATTTGCCGCGACTAACAGGCGAAAGTTACTTCTGGTTAGCCTTGAGTTATCAAATTTTAGGCGAGACAGAAAAAGCCGTTGCGGCTTTAGCGCGGAGCCGTCAGTTGAACTTTGATCCCCGGATCATTGCGAGTTACCCGGACTTGAAATCTTTGTAGGAACTTTGGTATTGGCCTATATCTACAGAGTAGGACCACAATACGACGTAAGCTAACGCGAACAGGGCAATTTGTATTACTTGTCTATTTTCTATAAACAATCCGAGTTAGAATGAGTGTTGCTAAGCAAACTGGATTTTTGTAGAAGTTCCCCTTTATGTCCGTAATTCAAGAGAATGCTCCTCAAACCGAATTTTTACTGCACTATCAGTTAGGCCACAGCCTAGGTGAGGGCGGTTTTGGACAAGTATTTCAAGCTTGGGATACAAAGTTACATCGTCACGTTGCTATTAAGTATTTGAAAAATATTAGTGCCGGTGTCGATCTACTCAAAGAGGCCCGACTCGCCGCATCATTGCAGCATCCTGCTTTTGTAAAAGTGCATGCGCTCGAGCAGACGAATAATAGTCAGGCCATCGTCATGGAATTGGTTGCTGGATGCACCTTGCGGCAGCTATTGGAAACCCAAGCTCCGGGTATTCACCAGACTCTTGATATGGTTCGGCAAGTGGCGCAAGCGATGTACGAGGCGCACACAGCTGGGCTTATTCATGGCGATCTTAAGCCCTCGAATTTGATGCGCGAACCAGGCGGTGCGGTGCGCATTTTGGACTTTGGTTTGGCTAGCCAAGCAGATCGTGATGCCACAACTTCGGTCGTGCAGGCAGATCCGCAAGGTACGATTGCCTATATGGCGCCAGAGATTTTGACTGGCGCTAGTATGCGAGCCTGTTCTGACATTTATGCTTTAGGCGTGATCCTGTACGAATTGCTCACTGGAAGTCGACCTTTTGCGAACTTGTCTGGCTTGGCCTTGGCCGCTGCGGTAATTCAATCAAATTCGGATCAATGGCCATGGCCAGATCATCTACCCTTGGCGCTACGTCAGTTGGTCAGAGCAATGACAGCACGTGCGGTGGAGCATAGAATCTCCAATATGCAAGAGGTTGTGATTCAGATTAATCAACTGATTAGTTTGGATCCTCCATCGATGGGATCGGCTTCATTCGCGATGAGTGGAATTAATCTCGCATCTTTAGCTGCCCAAGATGAGGCACCGATTGTCAATTGGCGACGCTTGTTGAAGGCTTCTCGTTATCTGATAGTGGGTTTTGTCATTCTCGCTGTGGGCGTCGCGATTTGGCAAACACAGCCGTATTGGCAAAAAGTCGAGCCGCAGGTACACACTTATTCTGAAGCGCGTGAAATGAAAGCTGGCTTGGAGGCGATAGAACAGTTTGATCGCCCTGAAATGTTGGATTTAGCAGAGCAGCATTTCTCGCGAATTCTTGAGCAAAGTCCTGAACATACCGCTGCACGTGCGAGTTTGGCCTTGGTCGAGTGTTATCGTTTCGCGCTGGATGATCAAAATCCCTCTTCACTGGAACGTGCTGAGTCGAATGCCAAGCGCGCCTTGGAGCAGAACGACTTTCTTGCGCTCACCCATATCGCTTATGCGCGTGTTTTAAGTCTACAAGGAAAGCATGACGCCGCGATCAAGGAAATTGAACGTGCTTTTTCACTGGATCCCAAAAGCCAAGTTGCATGGCTGATAAAAATTTTGGGGCAGTTGCGAGCCGAGCAGATCGGTGCAGCTCTGGAGTCGGCGCGCGAGGCTGTGAAACTTTTTCCTAGTAATCAAAGTTTTGCAAATCAATTAGCGCAAATTTATGTGCAACAAGAGAATTATGACGCTGCGGTTGAAGTGTATCGCCGAAACATTGCGAATAAGACGGCCTCTGTGGCAACTTACATCGGTTTAGCCCGCGCGCAAGTAAAGCTCAACCATATTGATGACGCAATCGCGAGCTTACAGCAAGGCTTAAAGTGGAAAGAAACAGCCGAGCTTAATGCGGAACTGGGAGACACACTGTACGCCCGTGGTGATTATGTCGGTGCTGCAAACGCATTTGAGAAATCGGTCGATAGTGTGATCGGTAATCCCAACGATTTTCGTACTTGGGCAAAATTTGCAGATACTTTGCAATGGATTCCGGGACGTAGTGATAAGGCGAGAAATGCCTATTCGATGGCACGTGACTTGATTAAAGTGAAACTCGATAAATCGCCACGCGATACCGATCTATTGTCGCGTACAGCAATTTATAACGCTAAAACAGGTGATATTTCCGCCGCCCACGAAGCGATAAGTGCGCTTGATGGTTTAATCGATAAAAATCCCTTGGCACAGTTCCGCGTTGGTGTTAGTTACGAAATATTGGGCAAACGAGAAGCGGCAGTGGCAGCGGTGATGCGGGCTAAAGCCCTAGGGTTTCCCACTAAAGTGATTGATGCTGATCCTGATTTGGTCTCTTTGCGACGCGATCCTCAATACTTACGCAAGCCAGGCCAGACCTAGACGTTTTTCTAGTTTAGTAAAGACTTAATCATCTCGAAGAAACGATCTTTGCTGATTGGCTTTTCCAAACTACCAACGAGTTGCAAGAATTTGAGTTGCGCAACTAGTTCGGCACTATGTATGACTTCTGACGATTGTGCCGACATGATGATGACCGGGACTTGAGATTGACGGTAAGCGAGCTGCCATAAAAAATCGAAGCCGTCCATCGTTGGCATCATAAGATCTGAAATGATCAGATCGAGTCCTTGCTCATTTTTCTCGAGCGCCGCGAGTGCCTCGGTGCCGTTATCTGCGGTGACGATATCGGTTATCGCGATTGCGTTTAGCAAAGCACTGACATATGCTAACTGCAAGGGATCATCATCCACAACCAAGACCCGCATCTTCGCTGCTTGCTTTTGGGGGAATGATGTATTCGGCATTCGACGCTCCGCGTTTTGGTATGAATGTCAGGTGATTTAACGCAGGCCATGAGTTCATTCACAAAAAAAAAGAGAAGCCACTCAAAGTCCATGTTAACTTGCTACATGGTATTACTTTTTCTGTGATCTTTGCGTTGCCTAGAACAATTTTCTATCGCAAAAACCACAGTCTTAAGTAATCTAGGCTTTTCTATGAGTCTGCATTTACTGCGGTGAAGATCAAGAGATCCATCCAAGGCCTTTAAGGTGGCGACGCAGCGCCTCACTTGGTGTTTTCAGTAATGATGCACATTTTTCAACTTCACCGGTTGCGAGATCAAATTGTTCCTTCAATTCTTCCTGAGAGATTTGTTCAACGCGTCTAATCTGAGAGTTTGCCTCAATTAATTTATACATGGATGGACGGGAGATGCCGAGATCCTCAGCCGCATACTGTATGGTCCATCTATGCTTTTCCATCGCGTTGATGACATCATCCTCACTGAGGTCGCGCAGTTTTTTGCGTTCAATCGGCAGTTCTTCAATGTCTTCTGTGGATTTGGCAGCGTCGTTGTGTGTCCTATCTGTCTGGTTTTGTGTTTGGATTTTTCGTAATTGCGCGGCATTGTCAACTGAGTGCAGCTTGGGAGCTTCAATCATGTTCGATAAGATTGGAGTTTCTCCCATTTGAATCGACAGAATGGCGCGTTTAAATACATTCCCAAGTTGGCGAATGTTACCCGGCCAATCGTAGTTCAATGCCTCGTCGATAAAACTGGCGGGAATTTGACTGGTATTGACATTTCCAACGTCTAAATTTTGGAATAGATGTAGCATCAATAAGCCGATATCTTCTCTGCGGGCCCGCAAAGGCGGGATGCTGATGATGAAGCTCTCTAAGCGACGTACCAAAGCATGGTTAAATGAAGAATGGTAAAGGTCTTGGTCGGTGGCGGTAATTAAACGCGCGCTAGATTTGTTGTCGCGGGTTGCTCCGAGCGGGCGGTACTCCCCTGTTTCGAGTACCCGTAACAGCATTGGCTGAATGCTAACCGGTGTGTTGCCGATCTCATCAAGAAATAAAGTTGAGTTCTCTGCTTCGGCAAAGAATCCACTACGTGCGTTTTGTGCTCCGGTGTAAGCACCCTTGGTCGCGCCAAACAAATCAGCTGCGGCGAGTGATTCGTTGAGTGCAGCCATATTAACTGACACCATCCGATGATGAGCACGCTTGCTTAATTCGTGAATTCCGCGCGCGGCTACTTCCTTGCCGGTTCCAGTCTCACCTAACAAGAGTACAGCTGTATCGCTCGTTGCTGCGAGACGAATCAGATCGCGCGCCGCGATCGCCGCACTCCCCACACCAATAAATCCGTCAACATTGTTTTCTTTGGGTAAACAGCGCATCCAATGAATACACAAATAAACCGCACGTCCAAGGGCCAAAATAGCACCCGCCTCGATTTGCTCAGCACTCAGGCATACAGGATCAATGATCATCTGCCCATTGAGTTCTACCACCATCCGACTTTTAGGCGGGCAAATGGTAACCCCGTCGCTGGTGTCACGTACAACACGAATTGGTTCGCGTGATACCCCACCATGGCCTATGGGTAGCGTTTCCCCCTGTATTTTACGGAACATAGGGATAAAGCGACTCACTTCGATCACACCTTCTTCCGTGGTGCCTATGAATTGTTCACCGATGCGAGAGGTGTCTGGATGCCATGCAATAGTAATCGCAAGAAGAGGACGGCTTTCTCTCGCAATTACGGTCAGTGGTGAGGTAATGGTGTAATCAATATTATTCATTGTTACTTCAATTAGTCAGATGGTTCGCATGGTTGACGTGTAAAAAATAATTGATTTACACGTTAAAAATTTTCCGAATATTTTATTTACGCGTAAAGATTTTTTAATTTACATGACAAGTCATATTTTTACGTGAATAGAGCGAAGTACAGCAATTTTCATACCTTCTTTTTGCTTGCGACAAGTAGTGTGGAATTTGTCGGTGAGTCATTCCTCGCTCGTAAGACAAAGTCTGGTTGTTGAAGGCTTGGCGAGCTATTCATTGTGTAATCTCTAATTTCATGTGCGCTTCGACAAGTTTAATCCTGATTTGTGTCGGCAAATTGTGGATTTTCTTGTTTGCATAATAAGTAGTTTACACCAATTCAAACGGTGAAATTAGTTAAATTCTAGCTGGCACGTGAATTGCTAATAAGGAGCTAAAGTCGAATTAAATTCGATACCGTTTTCTAATCTTAGTGATGAATTGTGCTCTTGCTACACCTTCGAAAAAAGCGTTTTTTGAAGATGAAGAAGAGAAATGTTCGAGGTCGATATGAATAGCCAAAGTGACTCAGTGATCAAAGAAGTTGATGTATTGATACTTGGTGGTGGGATTTCCGGTTGTACCGCTGGAATCGCTCTACTTAAACGTGAAGACATTCGCGTCGCTATCGTTGAGAAAGGCGACTATTCTGAACACAAATACGGTGAGTCTTTGTCATCGAATGTACGTCCGACCTTGGAATACCTTGGTGTATGGGATCAATTTTGCGAAACCCAAAGTCAAGCACCGTTTTTCAGTCAAGTGAGTTGGGGAAGTGCGGAGCCGCGTCGCTTGGGTTACATGTTCACTGAAACAGGTACAGGTTGGGCGTTGAATCGCTTAGGTTTTGAAACGATGTTGGCGGAAACCTTTGTTGAACGTGGTGGAGATCTACAAAGGAACAATCAGGTTGTCGCTTGTGAGGCAAGACCGCAAGGAGGATGGCGTGTATTGGTGAAAAATTATGAGGGTGAAATCTACACCATGCAATGTAAATTCATTATCGATGCGTCTGGGCGTCGTGGTGTAATGCGGACTAATTTGAACTTGGCGTTGACAGTGCATGATCGCTTGGTCGGGGTTGGCTGTATTGGCGCAGCTTCTACTACGCAAGAGCAACTAGAAAATCATATTGAGTCGACTGAGTACGGTTGGTGGCATGTGACCCCAATGGTCGATGGCCGAGTCTCTGTGGTGCTGATGAGCGATCCAGATATCTTGAATAAGTTGCATGCGAGCCAGCCTGCGGTTTGGCGTGCCTTGCTTGGTAAAACACAAATTGGCAAATTGCTTGAAAGCTTCAATTTTAACGAGTTGCCACGGGCTTTTCCTTGCTATTCCTCGTATCTAAAAAATGCAGGCGGCCGTGACTGGGTTGCGGTTGGTGATGCAGTGGCTTCGTATGATCCTATTTCCTCTTCAGGAATTCCACGTGCCTTGGCCACGGGAGTACATGGCGCTTTTATCGCGGTAGATCGTTTATTTTCGGAAGGCAGTTTGTTAGACACTTATGCTCAAGCAATTGAGCAAGACTTCCGTCAATATTTGCAGACACAATGGCAATACTACCAACGTGAGACACGCTGGCCAGATTCTGTATTTTGGGCACGCCGTCGTGCGGTGATTGCTCTGTCGAAAGACTCAATGATTCAAGATGTACATTTTTATGAGAATAAAATTACGGTGCAGCCTTTGCACTTAAAGTCCAATGAAATGCATGATTTATGGTCATTGTGCCAAATCGGCAAAGTCTTGCGTCAGGTAACGATGGAGTTTTCTGAAAAACATGCGCATGTCCCTGAACAAAAAGTATTGTTGGGGTTGCAGGAGCTGATTGAACGAAATTACCTTGAGATTGCCGTAGAAGAGGAAGAAGATTGTGTTTTCTTTAATACTGAGCGCCTCTATTTCGATTGATTTGATCGATTCGATTGATGCAATAGATTGTTAGGTGTTTGCAGTCAGTTTCTTGATGCTCAAATCAGGTTGTTACGATCGCGTGAATTTGTTACCGAAGCTTGTAAGTATTGCACTCCAGATCACAGGCAACACGGTAAAATAGCGGGATGAATACAGAACTCGCTATTGCCCCACAAATCGCCACGGCACCTGCTGCCAAATCCAATTTGGACTACCCACAGTTCGTGCATTTGCGGATGCACTCGGAGTATTCCATTGTCGATGGTTTAGTCCGCATTGACGATGTCGTGAAAGCTGCCTTGAAAGATAAGCAACCCGCTTTGGCGTTGACCGATCTTGGCAACCTGTTTGGCTTAGTGAAGTTCTACAAGACTGCGCGTGGCAAGGCAATTAAGCCTATCGCTGGATGTGATGTATGGATTACTAACGATGCAGATCGCGATAAGCCTTCGCGTTTGCTGTTGTTAGTTAAATCTCGTCATGGCTATTTGCGCTTGTGTGAATTACTGGCACGCGCATGGCTGGAGAATCAGCATCGTGGCCGTGCCGAAATTTGTTTTGAGTGGTTGCAAGAATTGTTCGAAAGCGATACGGAACAAGGTTTGATCGCTTTATCTGGCGCGCATTTTGGTGATGTTGGTATTGCGATCGACAATGCTAATTTAGAAGATCGGAAGAGCGTCGTGT
>CALKVB010000242.1 GCA_937996605.1 uncultured Oxalobacteraceae bacterium
GCTGTGGCGCACCACGAACATGTCGGCGTGCATCGCGGCCAAGTTGTCGATAGTGTCGAGTAAAGATTCACCTTTGCTCGCGCTAGATGCTGCGATGTTCAAATTAATCACATCAGCAGAGAGGCGTTTTGCAGCAATCTCAAATGTCGTACGTGTTCGTGTTGAATTTTCGAAAAACAAGTTAAACACGCTTTTGCCGTGCATGAGCGGCACTTTCTTCAATTCGCGTTCACCAATATCCACAAAAGTCGACGCTGTATCGAGGATGTGTTTAATGATAGATTTTGGCAAACCATCGATACCCAACAAGTGTTGGAGTTCGCCATGTTTATTTAACTGTGGATTTTTCATCTTCACTCTTCTAGTAAGCAAGAAGCTCTCGTTTTTATGAAACTACAAGGCTTCAGGTTTCGCGACACGACTCGCGCTCTGCACTTCTTTATCTTCTGACTTATCTTCTGACCTAACTACTGACTTGATTTAACTCTGATCAAAAAACTGTTGCAGAATGACTGCCGCAGCTTGATCGTCAATTCTTTCGCCCTGCTTCGCGCGCAGAATTGCAGACGAATAACGCTCGTCTACCATCACCACCTTAACGCCAAAGCGTCCATGCAGCTGGTTACCAAACCGTTGACAACGCACCGTCATTTCGTGAGCAGTGCCATCCTGATGCATAGGTAGCCCAACCACACACAACGCCGGTTGCCACTCCTGAATGAGCTTGTCTATTGCTTCGAATTTAGCGTCGTTGCTGGCCGCGCTAACAATACTTAATGGATTTGCCTGACGAGTTAGGGTGTTACCGACAGCGACGCCAATACGTTTCAATCCAAAGTCAAAGGCCAATACGGTTCCACTGACTTCGGCAAGATTGACAGCATTCGCACTCATTAAGCGTGTCCTGCCACACTTGCTAACATCAGTGGATCAAAACCGAGTAGCTTCATCGCTGCATCGAAGCGTTCTTCAATCGGCGTATCGAACATCACGCTAATATCGGCAGGCACTGTCAACCAACCATTATCGAGAATTTCTTTCTCTAATTGCCCTGCACTCCACCCGGCATATCCTATGCTCAACAACAAACGATGTGGTGCATCACCCGCGGCGAGTGACTCCAAAATGTCACGTGATGTAGTAAAGCAGACTTCCTCCGACACTTTGAGTGAGGACGAATATTTTCCGCCTGGCGCATGCAAGACAAAGCCGCGATCACTTTGCACAGGGCCGCCGAACATCACGGGGCGTTGTCCAAATGGATGAGAGTCAGGAATAATTTCCAATTGCAAATCGATACGGTCAAACAAATCGGCAATCGTCATATCCGTTGGACGATTGATCACCATCCCCATCGCACCGCGTGCATTGTGTTCGCAAATGTAAATCACAGACCCACCAAAAACAGGATCGAGCATGCTTGGCATCGCAATCAGGAAGTGATTACTGAGATTTAATGAGTGTTCCGGTTCATCTTGCTCAGATGAACCGAATTTGAGCTTGATGGTTTGCTCAAGCTCATCTGACAATTCTTGACTGAGGAGCTCAATTTCCTCTTCGTCAAACTCGTCGATAGGAGTATTGATGGTTTTATGCTTCTTCATACCCGTATTTTAGCATTTTTAGGCGAGTTTTTTCGAGGCTGTGCTATGGTTCCAGCATCTTGCTAGGCGCGCGCAATCTGATTTCCACCTCTGTCACATCACCTTGGAATTATTTAATGGCATTTCAGTTTAATAAAAGTTTGGTCTGGTTTCGTCGCGATCTTCGCAGTCATGACCATGCCGCCTTATTTCATTCACTCAAACAATCATCGCAGTGCTACTGTTGTTTCATTTTTGACACAACCATACTCCAACATCTTCCCGCCGATGATAGACGTGTACGATTTATTTATCAAAGTGTGATGGAGCTGCGCACCGAGCTCGAAGCACTTGGTGGCGGACTCATCATTCGCTATGGTGACCCACAAACAGAGATTCCCAAACTCGTTGCAGAGCTCGCTTGCGAAGCGGTTTTCATCAACCGTGACTACGAACCACAGGCTAGAGTACGAGATTCAGCAATCGAAACTTTGCTCAAGAAAACCAAGTGTCAATTATTCTCCTTTAAAGACCAAGTCATTTTTGAACAAGATGAAGTGTTAAGCCTATCGGCTAAACCATTTTCTGTCTTCACGCCGTATAAAAATGCGTGGCTCAAAAAACTCGCCTCTGAAGTTGAAGGTGGCCCCGATTTTTATTTCAAGCCTTATCCGGTTCACCAATACACCAAGAATCTCGCATCACATCAAGACGCCTTTGTCCCTACTCTACAAGAGATGGGATTCCAAGACGCTGAGACAGAACCGAAACTCAAGGGCGGCATGAAAGCTGGCGCTGCTTTGATCGAGGACTTTATCGATCGTATAGATCAATACGGCAATACCCGCGATTTTCCAGCGGTCAAAGGTCCGTCCTACCTCTCTGTGCATTTACGCTTTGGAACGGTCTCTATTCGTTATTTGGTGACACTTGCCATGCGTCAGATGCGAACCGCAAATCAATTGCAAGGCGCCAGTGTGTGGTTATCGGAATTAGTGTGGCGTGATTTCTATTTTATGATCTTGCACCATCATCCTCGTGTCGTCGGTCATGCTTTCAAACCTGAGTACGATGCCATCCAATGGGAGAATGGTGAACACGCGCAAAAGCTATTTCAAGCGTGGTGCGATGGCAAAACAGGCTATCCCTTAGTCGACGCTGCAATGCTTCAACTCAACCAAAGCGGTTACATGCACAATCGTTTGCGTATGGTCGTTGCCAGTTTCTTAATCAAAGACTTGGGCATAGACTGGCGCTGGGGTGAAGCTTACTTCGCTCTGAAGTTGATTGACTTTGATCTATCTGCAAACAATGGCGGTTGGCAATGGGCGGCCTCCTCAGGCTGCGATGCACAACCCTACTTCCGCATTTTCAATCCGATTACTCAGTCTGAAAAGTTTGATAGCGAAGGTAAATTTATCCGCCGCTATCTTCCGCAATTGGCCGCGCTCAATGCCAAACAAATTCATGCACCGTGGACCGTAAGCCCAATCGAATTAGCCTCGGCAAAAATCCGTTTAGGCATAGACTACCCAGAACCTATCATCATGCATGACGTCGCTCGCCAAAAGACTTTAGAACGATACAGTGTCATCAAAAAAGTAACTGCATAAAAAAACCTCGAATCCTTTTATGGATTCGAGGTTTTCTGTTTGAACAGTTGATTAGAACTCAGTAGGGCCTTTTAGGATTCTATCGTCACTTCTTTATTGACGAAGCCACTAATCGCCCCCAGCAAATCGTCTTCACGGTACGGCTTACCAAAGTACTCGTTTACACCCAATTCCATCGCGTAGTTGCGGTGTTTATCCGCAGTACGAGAGGTAATCATAATGATAGGAATATGACTAGTACGTGAATCGCTTCGAACGTTACGGGTCAAGTCAAAACCATCCATCCGCGGCATTTCAATATCAACCAACATGACGTCAGGTGTAATCGATTGCAACTGCTCGAGTGCATCGATACCGTCTTTTGCCAACACGACTTGATAACCTTCACGTACCAACAAACGTTGCGTAACGCGACGCACGGTCAAAGAGTCATCAACCACCATCACGATATGATGCGAACGCAAGCCTTGAACGGGCTCCACCGCAACTGGAGCAGCGGTTGATGCAACCATTTCAGCAACAGCGCCCATTTCTGGCGTTGTAGATTCGACCGTCGTCTCAGCTAACTTAGCGCGCTCAGTTTCAAGTTTGTGCGCCAATGGTACCGGATTCAAAATCAAAACAATGTCACCAGAACCCAGAACTGTTGCACCAGCGATACCGATCATACGTGCCAACTGCGGGCCGACGTTCTTAACAACGACCTCGCGGTTACCAATAATTTGATCGACGTGAATCGCAACACGTTCCTTGTCGCTTTTCATAATCAAAATTGGTGTGTACTGCTGTGTGTCTGGTGTCGCGTTGCGTTCGCCGAGCATACTTGGCAAGTAATGCAATGGTACTCGCGCACCTTGCCACATAATCGCACCGTCATTGTATGCCGTTGCCAAGGCTGCAGATTTGAGCTGCTGCACTTGCTCTACCAGAACAGAAGGTACCGCGAATGTCTTACCACCCGCATTCAAAATAACGACCTGAGTCACCGCCAAAGTCAAAGGCAAGTTGATCGTAAAGTGTGCGCCTTGTCCTGCCACTGAGCTAACAGCCACCCGACCACCGAGCGAAGCAGCTTCCGAACGTACCACGTCCATACCGACACCGCGTCCAGCCAGTTCAGTAATCTCACTTGCAGTAGAAAATCCTGGTTCAAAAATCAAATTGACGACTTCATTTTCGCTCAGGCTACTCTCATCACTCAGCAAACCAACGGTTTTTGCTTTTTCACGGATACGACCAAGATTCAATCCTTGACCATCATCGGTGAAGTGAATCACAACTTCGTTACCCTCTTGGCGAATCTCAATTAGCAATTCACCAACTTCATTTTTACCACGATTAATACGATCTTGACGGCTCTCGATACCATGCACAATTGCATTACGCAGCATGTGCTCGAACGGTCCAACCATCTTTTCCAAAACGCTACGGTCAATCTCTACCGATGTACCGCGAATATCGAGGTTGACGCGCTTGTCCATTTCTTTCGCGGTTTGACGTGCGATGCGATACAAACGCTCAGAGACGCTGGAGAACGGAATCATACGAACGCGCATCAGATCTTGCTGCAATTCACGTGTCAAACGCGCTTGCGAGTTCAAATCCGTCGTTGCGCCTTCAATTGTACGATTCAAAGCAGATTGAACTGTCGCAACGTCGTTGACGCTCTCAGCCATCATCCGTGTCAATTCTTGTAGACGTGTAAATCGGTCGAACTCAAGTGGATCAAATTCTCGATCGCCAGACAGCGCCATACGTGAAGAAATCTGCGTCTCCGCTTGAATCTCCACCTCACGCAACTGATCGCGCAAACGACTGACGTTTTCAGTCAATTCAGCCAGCGAGGCTTTCAGCGTATCAACTTCATTTTCAAGTTTAGAACGAGAGATAGAAACTTCACCAGCTTGGTTAACCAAACGATCCAATATATCTGCACGAACACGTACCAAAGGCACAGGCGCAGCACTGGCCGGAGCGACCACTTGTGGCGCAGCTTGACGCAATACACGTGGCGCGGTAAACGCTGGAACCACTGCCTTGACTTCGACCAACTTAGCCTCAGGTGCGGTCGAGGTGGCTTCAGCAATAGGAGTATCGACCACTGGCGTTGTCGGTGCTATCGCTGCCATTGAAGCTAATTCTTCCTCCGCAGCTTTCAGTTTTGCTTCAGCTTCAGCCAATGCCGCAGCGTGCATCTCTTCTTGGAATTGATTGATCTCTTGTTCAACTGTGAGTTCCGTAGGTGCGGCAACAACCTCTTCTACTACACTTGGATTTTGCAAACGTTCAAACAAATGCATTGCATAGTCATGACGGGAAACCAAATCTTCCAACAAAGGCTGACGAATAGTACTACCCGTATGCATCAAGTTTTCGATACGTGTTTCCATGTCATGCGTATGCTGGCCGAGCTGCATCGCACCGGCCATGCGTGCACTACCTTTAACAGTATGCATGAGACGCAAGATCGACTGAGGAATTGCGTCATCCTCTGGCGCTTGCTGCCATGATCGTAAGAGTTGACCTATCATCGGCAATAGATCGTTTCCTTCTTCTAAGAAGACAGGCAATAGATCATGATCAATCTCGTCGCTTACTTTAAGTTCGATTCCAGTATTAACTCGATCTTCGCTTACATCATCAAGGCTAGGTGCCAATTCAACGACATCATCATCCGTACTATCATCTACATTAACGAGCGATACATTTTCGGGCTCATTGAGTATGGAAGCAGGTTCGGACTCGTTTAGCGACTCTACTGCAATTTCTGCATCACTATCATCTAATGAGGCAACAAGTTCAGTTGATTCTGCTGGCGTAGCAACAGCGAGAATTTCAGCCGCTGCAGCATCCATCAATTGATCTGAAATTTCAGTTGAAACTTGCTCGACCACCTCTACATCTACAGTTGCCTCAGTAGGTTCCTCAAGTACTACCTCGCCATCATTCTGTAACGAAGTGATCGTTTCAAGCATGCCTTGCTGCACATTTACAGCATCAGTAGATTCACTGACCGCTGCAGCCTCATCAGCATCTTGCATGATCTGATCAAGACGTTCGTTCGTGGAAGTAATGAATTCCTCATCATTACCTACATTGGAACGTGCAATCACTGTTTCTAGCAATTTGCCTAACTGTTGATTCTCATGAGGCACTCGTTCTGCCATTTCGGACAATGCAAATTTCTGCAGCATCGCTTTGACACATTCAACAACATGGTCAAGTAAATCAAATTCACTAGCCTCCAAAACGACAGGATGCCGTTCTAGACGTTGCAACACATTTTCTAAATTATGCGCCAACTCTTGTGCTGCATATAAGCCCACTGTGGCTGAACTGCCCGCCAATGAATGAGATGCATGCACCGCATGACGTGATACAGGGCGAGTTGCTTCGTGTCGCCACTCAGCAAAATCTTGCGCTAAGAATCTTACAATTTCATCGGTTTCCGCCATGTAGATCGTATGTAGGGGCAAACTAATTTCGATGTCACCAATGCGTTTGGTATTGTCTGATTCGGTTTGAACCGGCATTGAAAAATCTGGGAATTCAATGATCTTCGCAGTTTTTACTGGGACTTCAACTTCAACATCGGTGTCAATAATTTGCGTCGTTTCGACCACTGCTTCAGACTCAGTCACATCGCTAACTTCTGCCGCTTGCTCAGAGGTATTCGCCCCTTCAATACTTGCAATTGCCTCTGGAGAAGCGACCATTTCTTCCAGAGAAGCAGATAATTCCTCGATAGATTCGGATACGGGTTCTAAAACGTGAACTGCCGTCTCTGTCGGCTCAGAAACTCCCGCAATTTCACCGATAACATCGGCTAACATTGGCAATTCTTCTGGCTCTTCTGCAGCGAACGCAGCACCGACAATGATATCTGGCTCGCCCTCTGAGGCATCGCCAAGTTCGCCAGTTTCCGCGACTACGCCATCTTTCAAAGAGGCCGCTTGATCTACTGCGAAGTCAGTATCTTCTGCCAATTCAACGACAGCTAAGGTTTCTAGACCTTCTTCATGAATCCGACTTTCAACTGTTTCTTGCGCCAAATCGGCGTTTGCTTCAGCGAATTCTGCCAACTGTGTATCAACACTTGCGGGTGCCTCAAGTTCAACTTCAGCAATTGGTGCTATAACTTCAGCATGCGCACTTTCAACGTTCGACTCGAATGATGCGACAGTGTCCGGCGCGGCAGGTGTTTCATTCGTTGGTTCAACGAGCGCTTCGGCGGCCGTTTCAGCGTCCGGCAATGTATCTATTACCTCGATGCAGAAATCGTGTCCCTCTTTTACACGTAATGCCGCAGCAATAATCAAATCAGAATTACGAGCCGAACTTCCTCGAGTCTTGAGTTCCTCAACCCACGCGAACATTTCTGTGGCCGCGTATTCAAGCAACTGGTACAAAGCCTCGGTGCCGGAACGAGACTCCGCCAACCAAAGATTCATCACCTGCTCGATATTCCAAGCTC
>CALKVB010000243.1 GCA_937996605.1 uncultured Oxalobacteraceae bacterium
AGTTAACAGTTGCGGCAGCCGATGGTTCTGTAAGAATGCTTGAATTGGCCCGCACGATTTTGCCTCGTAAAGAGAGCATTACTAGCCAGATCTACGGAGGTAATATTGGGTATATCAAGCTTACCGCTTTTGATCAAAAATTAAATGGGCAAATCGCCAGTCACTTTGAAAAATTGAAGGAGACCCAAGCTCTTATTGTCGACTTGCGCGGCAATGGCGGTGGCTCTCTGGGAATGGCCTTGAATATGATGAATCACGTGGTGTCTGGAAAAATCCCGATCGGTGAGCGTAAAACCAGAACCGGGAAACCCCCAAAGTTTATGTTTGGCTTGATTACTGCGGGTAGTTTGAAATTGGAATTAAAAGGTGTGAACCGACCTTATCTCAATCCATTGATCGTGTTGGTGGATAGTGATAGTGCGAGTGCCAGTGAATTTTTTTCGGGTAGTTTGCAAGCGATAGGTCGTGCTCAGGTATTTGGAAGTACTAGTTGTGGATGTCTGCTAGGTTATATGGGGTATGCGAATGTGCCCGGCGGCGGAGCCTTAGCTTACAGTGAGATGGACTTTGTACCTATTGCTGGTCAACGCATTGAGGGGAATGGTGTGATTCCAAATCGAATGTTGACGGTTTCGCGTGCCGACCTGATTGCAAAAAGAGATGTGGTGTTGGAAGCGGCGATCAATGCGCTAAGAGAAGCTTCTTCTATATCAGCAAAGGGCGATGGACAGTCGCGAAGCGATATTAAGGCTTCTGGAGCGCAGTAATCCATAAAACCGATTGCGATCCAAGCACATCAAGCGTAGGGTCGCATAGATCGCATAGATCGCATAGGTCGCTCAAAGTCGAGTGAAATGGTATGGTCCTAGTTGACTACTCACCTTCGAACCTAACTAATGATTGACGTTCTCGGTTGACGATCAGACGTGTTACGTCGGGGCGAGAATAATGTCCTGCTACATCAAAATTTTGTCTTTCGCGACGTACTTCGTGCTTGTTTAAGGTGGCGATCAACAGGCATTCTTGATCGATGACCGGCTCAATAATCCATGATCCATCTGGTCCTGCAATGCATGAACCACCGTTCGCTAAAGTATCTGGGCAACGCTCAAGAATTTTGTCGAGATGAGGGAAGTCGGCCGGAAAGTCCTCGCGGCGCATTAGGCCCGAGACTGCGATACTAAAACTCCGTCCTTCTTTGGCGATAAAGCGGGTGAGGTCTTCAGTATTGCGTAGATTGCCGGGCCAAATGCCGACATGTACATCTTCTCCTTGCGCATACAGTGCGGCACGTGACAGCGGCATCCAATTCTCCCAACAGTTTAAACCGCCAATCTTAAAGTTTTTTAGTTTATGGGTACGTAAGCCATGACCATCGCCAGGGGCCCAGGTTAAACGCTCTTCATAGGTAGGCATCAATTTACGGTGAACTGAACCGATCTCACCATTGTTATCGATATACACACAAGAGCAATAAACGCTATAGCCGGTGCGGTCTGATGGGCGTTCAAGGCAACCCAGCATGACCGCGATTTGATATTGTTTTGCTGTCGCTCGTATCGAATTAAGGTCACCAGCTTCAATGTCGACCGCTTGCTCTACGTAATAAGCGTGTAGATCTTTTTGAATGTCATCATTAAAACGAGAGCCTTCTGTGAGATCGAGCCAGAATGGATAGCCCGGCAATAGGGTCTCGCCAAAGCAGACAAAGTCGGCGCCTTGCTGCGCTGCTTGAATCACATAATTGATGATTCTCTCGGTACTCGCCTGTCGGTTGAGCCATATAGGTGCGATTTGGGCGAGGGCGACTTTGATGTCATCGTGCTGATTCAGCATGCAAGCTTTCTCTTTCTCGATTTAGTTTGATACGGTTTTGTGTATTGCCTATTTATTTTTCTTTTTTATTCTACTTATTTATTGTGGTTTAAATCCCGCAATGATGCCTGGCACTTGGGTGTCAATTTCGGCCATTTCGGCTGCCGTTAATTTTTTGCGGCACATATCAAGTGCACTTTTGCTTTCTGGTTTGCCATTCTTTTCCGCCACACTAAACCAAAGATAAGCTTTTAAGAAATCACGTTTAACATAGTCTGCGTTGACATATTGGGCACCGAGGTTAAATTGGGCGGAGGCATTTCCAGCACGGGCCGCTTTTTCTAACCAATCGATTGCCGCGCTAGGATTCTTTTGTTGATAGTCTTCGCGTAATAGGAGTAAGGCCAGATTATATTGGGCTGGAACGAAGCCTTGTTCTGCGCTTTGCTCGTACCAAAATTGAGCCTGTTGTAAATTGACTTTGGTACCCTGACCATTCAAGAACATCAGCGCTAAATTATATTGTGCCGTCATATCACCTTTTTTTGCTTCAAGATCATTTTCCACAAAGGCTGGAGAAAAGTCTTGGGCAATGCCAGTTCCGGTGTAGGCGAGTTTGCTTAATTCGAAGCGCGCGGTTAAATGTCCATTATCTGCTGCGGTTTTAAACCAAGCAGCAGCTTGGTTTGGATCGGCGGTGACTGTGCGGCCAATTAAGTAGGCAACCCCCATTTTGTATTGCGCATCCGAATTCCCTTGTTTAGCGGCTTTCTCGTACCAAGCGTAGGCTTGTTTAAGATCAGCAGGCACTCCAATACCATTTTCGTAAGCTTTACCTACTTGGTATTGAGCTTCCTTGTTATTTTGGGAGGCGGCACGTTTATACCATTTGATGGCGGTTTCTTTATTGGCAGGGAACTCTTTCCCATTCATATATAGATCGGCCAAGATCATTTGCGCCGCGATGTTATTTTGTTCTGCCGATTCGGTGTACAACTTAATCGCTTCATCCACATTACGCTTGGTACCCAGGCCTTGCAGATACATACTCGCGACTTGTAAGCGTGCGCCTTCAATTTTACGAAAAGCCGCTTTGTTCAGGTAGGAAAAGGCGAGATCATAATCTTGCTTGACGCCTTGGCCTTTGAAGTACAAAAGACCGAGGTTATAGGTCGCGTTAATATCACCCTGATTCGATAATTTAATATAGAGTTTTAGTGCTTTGGCATATTCGCCACGAGCGACTAAATCTGCAGCCATCGTCGCTTCACTTGAGACAACAGGTTCGAGGTTCTGGGCAGTCGCACTAGTGCTAGCAACCAATATCGCAATGGACAACACGGCAGACTTCATGGTGAATTCCTTATGTTAATTTGACGAAAGCTTTATTGGTGGGAGTACTCCGGTCATGCTGAAGAGCGCAAGTCGAACTTGCGTCCATCAGTCGTTTTCTTGGGTTTTTGTAAGTAGTAACGTTTTTCTTATTTTTAGAAATCTAGAAACAGTGTTCCGGTGCTGGGAAACTTTGATCTTTAACTGCCGCCACGTAGGATTTGATGGCGTCATCGATATTACTGTGTCCTTCCATGAAGTTTTTCACAAAACGCGCTTTTCGTCCAGGGAAAACGCCAAGAAGGTCATGCATGACCAACACTTGTCCTGAACAATCGGGCCCGGCCCCAATGCCAATCGTCGGAATGTGTAATAAGTCTGTCACTTCTTTAGCCAGTGGAGCAGGGATGGCTTCCAAGACCAGGAGTGCCGCGCCCGCAGCTTGTAACTTGAGGGCATCTGCTTTGAGAATATCGGCGGCTTCAGTCGTTTTACCTTGAACTTTATACCCACCCAATTGATGTACTGATTGCGGTGTGAGACCAAGATGCGCGCAGACTGGGATGGCGCGCTCAGTCAAGAATTGTATGATGGGAGCTATCCACGCACCGCCTTCCACCTTGACCATTTGTGCGCCAGCTTGTATCAGTTGCACCGCATTCGCGAAGGCTTGTTCGGGTGTCGGATAGGTGCCAAATGGCATATCGGCGATCAAAAAAGATTTGTCATTGCCGCGACTGACGCATGCAGTGTGGTAAGCGACATCGTGATTGGTGACCGGCAGGGTAGATTGATGGCCTTGGCAGACCATGCCTAATGAGTCACCGACCAATAAGATGTCAACGCCGCAGCGATCCATCATGGAGGCAAAACTCGCATCATAGCAAGTAAGCATGGCGATTTTTTCGCCATTCTGACGCATAGTATTTAAGCTGGTGAGGGTGATCGCTTTACGATCTTGTAGATATTCAGCCACGGTCAATCTCCGGTGTGCGACTAAGCGATCTGTACGCAGACCTTGTGCTTAGCTACGAAATATAAAATAAACGGCGCCAATCAAACATAAACCTGCCCAAACATAGTCGAGCTTAAACGGTTGGTTCATGTAGATCATGGAAAACGGTACAAATACTAACAGCGTTAGTACTTCTTGTAAGATTTTAAGTTGCGCCAAACTGTAGACAGTGTATCCGATTCGATTCGCTGGCACTTGGAGTAAATACTCAAAAAGAGCGATGCCCCAGCTGACAATGGCGGCGACATACCAAGCTTTGGAGTGCAAGTTTTTAAGATGCCCATACCAAGCGAAAGTCATGAATACGTTTGATAAAATCAAGAGCCCGGTCGTTTGTACAATGATAGGGATCTGCATATCCTCGCTGCCTAAATGGAGTTAGGGTTGCTGGCCAACTTGCGGATGCCTTGATCCGCTACCGCGGGTGCGAACTGATGCGCCGCGCCTTTACCTGGGATCGTCAGAAATGGATCAAGCTGGAGTAGGGGAATTAGCACAAAGGCCCGTTCATGCATACGAGGATGCGGTACTGTTAGTCTTTCGGTAGCAATTTGCGCACTACCAAATAAAAGTAGATCGAGGTCTAAGGTACGTGGCGCATTGCGGTAAGGGCGTTCTCGGCCACAGGCGAGTTCCAAATCCTGCAAATGATGAAGCAAAGCTTCTGCATCGAGTGAAGTGTTGATACGTGCAACAGCGTTAATGTAATCGTCTCCACTGGAATCGATAGGCGCAGTCACGAAAAGCGACGAGGCTTGCTGTAGGCGGGTCGAGGGAAATTGGCTGAGCTTTTCAATCGCATACTCAACCGTGGCTCGAGCATCACCAAGATTGGCGCCGATCCCGATATAGGCAATGGTCGTCATCTGAATTACTCGCCGGCCGTCGTTTTGGGACGACGATTATTGCTGCGGCGAGGACGACGTTTTTTGGGCGCAGGCGCATCGCTCGTTTTCGCTTTTGGTTTGATACTTAAGAGTCTTACACGCTCTGCTTCGTCACCTTGAATAAAGGCAGTCCACCATTCACCGATTTCACTGTCGATTTCACCCGATGCACAACGTAACAGTAAGAAGTCGTAACCTGCACGCAAGCGCGAGTTCTCAAGCATTTTATAGGGAGATTTGCCGATACGTTTTTCAAAACGCGGCTGCATCGCCCAAATATCTCGCATATCGCTGCCAATTTTTCTTTGCAACGCGAGTGCATCGGTTTGTGTGTTGAGTACATCGTCAGCAGCGAGATGTAGAGCAGGGATGCTGAGCTCACCAGAAGCTTTGTAAGCTTCCCATTTTTCTAAAACTTGATGCCATAGTAGCGAGGCGAATAAGAAGCCAGGCGACACTGTTTTACCTTGTCGAACGCGTTCGTCAGTATTGGCGAGGGCGAGCGTGACAAAGCGCTCACCCATAGGTTGTTCCAACACCACATCGAGCAAAGGCATTAAGCCATGATGCAAACCTTCTTTGCGCAGTTGTTGCAAGCAGGCCATGGCGTGACCGCTCATCAATAATTTCAGCATTTCGTCGAAAACACGTGCGCTTGGCACGTTATTGATCAGCGGTGCCATTACTGGAATGGGTTTGCGGGTTTCTGCATCAATTGAAAATTGCAACTTGGCAGCGAAGCGAACGACTCGTAACATGCGCACGGGGTCTTCGCGGTAGCGTAGTTCTGGTACGCCAATGATACGCAAGGTTTTCTTGCGAATGTCTGCGATACCACCATGGTAGTCCAATACTGTCTCGCTAGCGGGGTCGTAATACATCGCGTTGATCGTGAAATCACGGCGGACTGCGTCTTCGTGTTGTTCACCAAAGGTGTTGTCGCGCAAAACCCGTCCGTGTTCATCTTTGGGTGCCTCATTTTTCGATGCACCACGAAAGGTGGTTACTTCGATCAAATCTTGGCCGAACATCACATGTACAATTTGAAAACGGCGACCGATAATAAACGCGCGGCGGAACAAACGTTTCACTTGCTCAGGAGTGGCATTGGTAGCAACGTCGAAGTCTTTAGGTTTGACGCCAAGCAGCAAGTCGCGCACTGCGCCGCCAACGATAAAAGCCTTGAATCCGTTTTCCTGCAAGGTTTGAGTGACACGAATTGCATTGTTGGAGACCAACTGAGGATCAATGCCGTGCTCTTTCGCACCCAATACTTTGGGTTTGTTCTGGGCTTTATTCTTGCCACTATCGATGTTGTTGCCGCTTTCTGACTTCTCTTTGACACCGAGAATCTTGCGAATAAATTTCTTAATCATTGCTTGTGAATAGATGTAATGTCTGCCAGCCATGTTGATCGGCGTGGGCTTGTAATAAAGCATTCGGATTGGTTGCCACAGGATGGCTCACCAACGAAAGTAATGGAATGTCGTTTTGTGAGTCACTATAAAAATAGGTTTTCTCAAACTCATCCAAGCGTTTGCCTTGCTGCGCTAACCAATCTTGTAAATGCGTAATTTTACCTGCACCAGAACTTGGAACCCCGATTAATTTTCCAGTAAGTTGACCGTTTGCATCAATTTCAGGTTCTGCTGCGAGCAAATGGGTCACCCCCAGTGCTTTGGCGATAGGCGCAGTGACGAAACGGTTGGTAGCAGTGATGATTGCAATTAAGTCATTATCCGCTTGATGTTTTTTGAGCAGATCATAGGCCGCAGGTAGCAACGCTGGTGCGATCACTTCCTGCATAAACTGTTGGTGCCACTGCTCGAGTTGCTTGCCCTCAAAAGCTGCCAAGGTTCCCAGAGCGAATTCGAGGTATTCAACGGGATCTAGCGTGCCTGCTTGATATTGTGCATAAAATTCAGCGTTTCGACGGCTAAATTCTTCCGCATCCACAGCGCCAATGCGTACCAAAAATTGTCCCCATTCATAGTCAGAGTCGATGGGGATAAGCGTATGATCGAGATCGAAAAGGGCGAGATTTGGCATGTTTTACTAAGGGTACGGGGCGAATACGGTATTGAAATCAAGGGGAATAAAAGCAAGTATTGATTGTAGTGCAATTGTGAGTCAAATCGACTTTATCTGTGGTTCTTGTTGCCGTTTTCATTATCATCGAGATGATTTCGATGCAAAAGTTCACGCAACAAAGGGAGCGTGATCGGCCGCTTGGTCTCTAAAGAAAAGTGATCTAAGTCGATTAGCATTTGACTAAGCGACTGCATATCACGTCGGTAGTGGGTGATTAAGTAAGGTAATACACCATGCGCTATGCCTATTCCTTTAGCTTCGGCTGCGCGTTCCAAGGCATCAAGTTTATCTTCATCACTTAAGCCTAACACTTGATACACTAAGCCCCAGCCTAGGCGGGTCCGCAAATCCTCGCGCAGATTTAATAGCATGGGCGGTTGCTTACCCGCTGCAACGAAGAAGGCACCATTAGCTTTGGCTTCGTTGAATAAGGCGAAGGCATCAATCTGCGCCGCAGGAGATAACTGATCGCAGTCATCTAACAAGTACAGTTCTGTGCCTTCGCTGTAGAAGAAATGTTCTTCCGGCGCATCGGCGCTGATGTAGCG
>CALKVB010000244.1 GCA_937996605.1 uncultured Oxalobacteraceae bacterium
GTGTCGCGGCCTCCACTTGGGGTCAAGGCACCGCCCAGACCCAGCGCAAATGGGCTGCCGAGGGCGCGAAACAGTACGCTGACGACCTGGCCCAACAGATGTCCCAGCTCAGCCCCGAGGACGCAGGCAAGGCGCTCTCATGGGCTATCGAGGACAATTTTGATCGCCTGGTCAAAGGTCCTGCTCAGACTGCCTACCGCGATCTCGAACAAGCGGTCGCAAGTCAACTGAGTTCAACAGGTAGGATTGTCAACGCCACCCCAGTCCTGCGCGAACTCCAAGCCCCCAACAGCGCCCTCGGCAATAGCGTCATGGCTCAGCTCAAAAAGCTCCGTGAAGGCCCCCTCAATGCTGGCGACCAGGCCGGTGTTCAGGCCATCGACGCGATGATTAATGTGCTAGATGTGAGCAAATCGAAAGCAGGACTCGCCAAAACACAGGCTCTCGCTAACTTGACCTTGGATCAGGCCATCCGCCTCAAAACCGTCCTCAACTCCATCGCCAACAAGTCCACCACCGACATGGCCTCCCAAACCGCTGCGACTAGCGCAGGCACCTTCGCCAACCAGATCGACTCAGCCGTCCGCAAGTCGCTCGGCCGCGTGCCTGACCTGCTCCGCATGTACGACAACGCCAGCGCGGACTACGCAGCCGGGATGACGACGTTCAAAAATGAACTGGTGACCAAAGTAGTAGACAGCCTAGCAGCTCGACCTGGCGCCCTGGAGTCCATTTTGCTCAAGCCCGAACAGAAGGATGTCATCTCGGCCGTCAAAGGCGCGGTCGGCCCGCTGTGGGATCAAACCATCGCCCCCAAGCTCCGCGCCATCACGATCATGAACACCAAGCAACCAGACGGGAGTTTCTCTGGCGACCAACTTACCAAAAGTGTCTTGGAGCTGATCGGCGCCAACCCTACCAAAAACAACACCGCCGTCGAAATCTTTGGTGAAGCTGGGGTGAAGGAGCTGCTCGCACTGGGCAAGGCGCTCTCCATCACCGAACACCCCCCAGCCGGCGCGTGGTGGGTCAAGCTCAAGCAAGCCGCCACAATCGGCGCCATCGCCGGTGCGCCTGTCGGTTATGCGATGGGCAACAGCGATGCCGGGTCAGCCGTCAGTGGCGCGGGGCTGGCGATCCTACTCACCCCGAAAGCTCTCGGCACCCTGACCGCCAACCCGTCCATGCTCAAAGCGTTCAAAGACGGCATTCAAGCGTCTAGCCAGCAACAACGTGTCACCCCGGCGCTCGACTTCATCCTCACCTCGCTGCGCCAAACAGCAGCCGCCAAGCTCGCCCCCACCAGCCCCCGCCAATCAGCCATCACCCCCGACCAGCCCTCGTCGCAGGACATGAAAACCTCGCTCGGCGGCAAGTCGATCAGCACACTCCTTAAGCCGGCTGCCCCTGGCATTACGTCCGAACGTTAGGCCAGCCGAAAATGTGCATCAGACCAGCCAGCAGCGTCACATGCGCGAACAGTACTAACCAATCATAAAGTCTGCCCATGACTCACCTCCCCTGATTGTAAATGTAATCCGTGCTACCGTCCTGCTTCCAAATCGTCATCACATCGCCATCTGAATAATAGAGCTGCCCCCCGGTCGTCAGCCCACTCGTTGGCACGCGATGCTTGGCGACGGGCGCATGCCCTCCACCCGAGTAACATGCCCTGTTCGCACATCCCCCTAGCACCAAACACGTAAGCAAAATGGCTACAGTTTTCATATGGCTACCTCCTCCTTCCCTTCCCATGTGTACCACACCTTCGGCCTCGGCCCTCCACTCGCCACTGAATGATCCTTCACCGCATCCTCGGCATACAGCGTCTCCAACGCCTTGTCCAGCCGATCCTTGTTGATCCCTCGATTGCCCACCTTCTGCATCAACGCGCTTCGAGTAATCGTTCTGGCCCGCGCAATGATTGTTCGCACCAACTCCACATCAGCACTTTGGGGGCTCGCGTTGGCCACCTTCATCGTCTGTGGCATGTCATACACCAAGCTATTCCACAGATCGATCGCCTCCTCGATGTGCTTGGCCTTGATGGAGCAATCAAACTCGATCTCCCCAGCCTCATTCACCGATTCGCGGCCCGGCCACTCAGCCAGCGCCAGCAACAACGCCAACTTGTAGATGAGCGCATCCGCACGATTAAATGCTGGTAATAATACTGAATCATCTGGCGGCTTCGCATGAATATACCAATCATCATGCAGCGCGATGGCCTCCTCATCCAACTCAAATTGCCCTTCCTGTAACATGAGCAGATCCTCAATGCGGCTCTGGAGATGGGCTTTCACCTCATCATAATCATCAGGGTAGAGCATCCTCGGGTAGCGCACCGAATAGTCCCGCTGCCCACGCACCACTTGCACTCTCGCGACAAACCCCCCTTCCACCGCATCTTTCGGAATCGATCGCACCATCCACTCATCCGTTGTCCCAGCCAACCAATTCACAAGGGGGTTTATTAGTTTCACGAAGCCGTGCTGCCTCGTACCATCCGTCAATAACGGAGGTCGCACATAAAATGCCGTCATCGCCGCGACCATGGCCTGACCTAAATCGCCTGAGTTTACACAGGCCCCCAACTCCTCCGTCACGAAATACACCTTCGGCGCAATGGTGGTAACTGTTTTGTGCTTGCCGCGTCCTTCGACGGTAGACTCGCCTGATTTACTCAAATACTCCCACATCGCCGGTCCTGTCATTTTCCCGGCGTACGGATTGATCTCAGGATGTGGCGTCACCAATTTCAGCACATTTTTTATCGCTTGTTCTTTCCCGCTGCCGCTCGGCCCGACCAGAAACACATACAAATTTGGGTAGATATTCGTCGCGACATCCTGCTTCACCCACACGCGATCGCCTACACAACTCGCCAGCAAACTGAGACACGCCCACAAATGGAACTGCTTGGGGACCTCACTTTTGCCGATCATATACAAATACAGATCAATAAAATGTCGCTCGCCCGTCGCCAAGATACCCATGCTCCACCTCCCTCGTCGTGGCTACTGCGCGATGGTTGGTGGGGTCGAGCGCGACGGCTGGCGGCGCTGCGCCCGTTCGATCAAGCGGTCTCGCACTTCAGACAAGCGACATAGCACCGTGGCGATGTTTTTCATGTCCAAGCCCACAAGCACGGAGGTGCCGACAATGTTGACCACCGCGATCATCTGGTCAGGATGCGCGACGATCTCCAATTCTCCATTGGGCGCCGTCAAAATCGTGTCGAGTCGTGAGTTCATACACTGCCTCCTCAAATGTAGATAGTTCAGGGAGCTGCCCCCAGGATGATGTGCCCTTCCAACTCAGCCCCACTTTCACCTCGCATGGCATACACAGCGACGTGCCGTGGTAGGTGAAAGGTGATTCAAGACTGTCGATGAGAAACTTAGTGGCATCCCAGGCGCGTTCTGGTAGGACACTGAAAAAGAGGGCGTCGTGGGCATGCACATTGATCCGGCCGCATTGCTCGCGCTCGAACCAGGCTGCGAGCGGCTTGAGGCCCTTTTGGTTCATGTGGTCGGCGACGTTGGCTTGCGGGTCGAAAGAATATCCAGCACGATAGAGAGAATCATCAAGGCGGGCATAGTCAAACTTAAGGACACGCCCCCAGTCGGTGACCAGCAGTTTATCTTGCATAATCCGCCGTCGCACATCTCGAAAGTAGTCCTCCAACCCCGGCACCGCTCGTCGGTATGCTTTAATAAATCCATCACATTCTGCAATACTGTAGAAGTACCCATCCTTCGCCAACCTTTCTGACAACCCCTTGCCGCTCTGTTCGCGCTGCGCCGCATGCACCGTCGTTTTGCCTAAGTACCGATAGAGCTTGAACTGCTCGGGGTCGGTCTTTTTCATCGCCTTGTACTGTTCTAGCTCGAACCCAAAAATTTTGGCCGCCATCTCGGTGTGCTGGTCGTACTCAGTGGGGCGCAGGCGTGCTTTGTTGAACATGTCAGCGTCACCAGTCAGCTTGTAAATGGCCAAGTACACAATGCGAGCCTCAGCCTGACTCAAATCTACTTCCACCCCCACACACCCAGGATCAGCCAAAAACATATCCCTGGCCTCACGATCGATATTTTGCGCGTTGCTGCCGCCCCCGTTGGGCGCCTTTTTCGATTGCAACCGGCCGGCTTCGGTATTTAGCCCGTAGCTTGATCGAAAGTAGCCGTCCTCATCCACCCGCCCTTCAGTATAAAATTCGCTCAGCTTTTTCAGCCGCGTTTGGTCGAGGATGAGCGGTGCGACCTGGCCGAGCTTGTCAGGGTGCTTCTCTGCGAGCGTCCTGATCGCGACCTCGTTGGTGGTGACGGTTTTTTCGCCCTTCTTTTTGTTGCGGACGAACTGCTTGGGGAGCCCGAGTTCTTCGTAGAGGTAGGTCGCGAGCTTCTTTCTGCTAATACCTCCCTTAGCCGTCTTGCCAGTTGAATAAATGTCGATCCCCTGCTCCACCAGTCGCCCTTTGAGGTCGCCCACTTGAGCAACAAGCTCCGCATACCTTTCGGCACGTCGAGACTCGTCAACTCGTACCCCTGCCCGCATAAGTCCCAACAGAGGTTGATACAGTTCCGCATAGTGTCGGAGGTAGAACTCGACTCCATCAATGACACCGTAAGATGTGCGTCGAACTTCTTCCAAGAGCCGCTGATAGTAGACATTGAATAACTCCCTGGTGACGCAGCAGTCTTTGCCGTTGTAGGTGTAGAACGCGGCGAGGTTGCTAGTGTACTTGCGTTGGTCCTCGGGGTCCTTGGCTTCATGTTTCCAGAATGGTTCGCGAGTGTCCACTGATGCGCAAAAATCGAGCGCGTGAGGCGCGGCGGGATCAAGCACATGATGCATATACATCGTGTCCCACCACATCCCCACCACATCGATCTGGCGCTCAGCCCAGAGCCAATAGGCTTCATGAAAATTGTTGTGGGCCACTTTCGCGACTGGCAAGCTCAGCACATGCTCGATCACTTCCCACTCGCGTGTGGACTTTTTGCTCGTCGGCACGGTGATCGAAAGCTGCGGCGTGGGCGCAAACCCTACACACACAATCGGCGCCCCACCGCCCTTTTCCATCGGATTCTCGATGTCGAGCGCCACCACCTCGTCGTCGCCCATCCCCTCACACGTCCGCACCAGCAAATCGAGATCGCCCTGCGTCGGGTTGATGATATGTGTACGGACAGGAATGTTCAATTCAGCGCTGCCTGCCTCCGCTGCGATTCTCTTCCAGTCACGTTTGCACACTGGCTCAAGCCCCGGATCGCGACCGGGAAATGTTGCGGCGGGATGAGGTGTGGGAATAACCTTACGTCGCCGACCTCGCCGATCTGTATAGCTAAGCAGACTCCCTCGCCAGTCGAGAATGCCTGGTCGAGACTCTTTTCCGTCACGAGTATGCCAATGCACTTTACCTTTGCCTGTAAGCGCATAGAGAGCATAGTTGCCAGTCGGGATGATAAGCGTAAGATGATCCAATCGAGCAATCCGTTCATGAAGATCCTCCATCCATTGGAGCCAGGTGTCTTTATCCCAGCGATCGGCAATGGTGTGTGGGGGGCAGTATTCGCACACATACTCCAATCGAAATTGTTCTCGCTGCAACCCAGCCTCGACCACCCACCCACGCTCCTTGCCGCCCCCAAAAAGCCGCTGCCCACCCTGCCCCACAAATGGCCCGCCCCAGAGGACTTCTGGTACGGCTGGGGCATCACCAAGCAATAAAATTGTAGCATCTAGTGACCCTGCACCTTTAACTCGTTGATGACTGTGCTCAGGCTCCCATTTGGGCACGGTTCACCTCACCCCCAAAGTTTCGTCGTAGTAGAACTCGATGCCAGGAATAGGGCTAGGTCTGTCACCATAACTTCTACGCAATTTCCCGATGTAGGCTTCGTTGAGTATGAAAAGGTCCTCGCTCTCCTGCCCATCGACCACGCAGCTCATCGGAATCGCGTTAGCATCGACCACGCGCCATTTGGGCACTTTGGTGGTCGTCACCTTTTTGTTGGTGGTGGGAACTTGAAAGCCTTTCGCCGGGGCTTGCTCGGCGACCGTGACCGGCTTGGGGGGCGGTGGGGGCATGTTGGCCTTCGTTGCGGCCTCACGCGCTTTTCGATCTGCTTCCTCGCGCTCACGTTTGGCCTTGTCTGCCTCGGCCTGCAATTTGCGCTTACATTCCAGAATCTTGCCCGCGACCGTCGCCTCGGCCGCTTTTAACTGTGACACATAGGGGTCAAACTCTGCTTTCAGCCGCTTGAGTCCTTCATTGAGCGGTTCCTTGAGACTGTCCCACTTGGCCTCGAACTCTTTACGGATCGTGCGCAACGTGGCGAGGTCGTCACTCGCCCAGCCCATATCCTCCTCGGTCGCCACAATACAACTCGTCGCCCGCTCCACCACGCCCTTGACTCGATGCTGCTCCTGCCCATCGACATGTACAATCTCGCCCATCGCCCGCCCCCTTTCTGCTCAGTGAAGGGAGCCAGCCTGCGCCAGCCCCCTCCACAGCGTCCTCAAATGATAATGTACTTACCGTGCCCCGAGGCGCTTCGGCATCGCCCTCACTGGGGCTGGGCCTGCGGCCGGTGCGCTCGGTGGGGCAGCACTCGGCGGTGCGGCCGGCTTCGGACCTGCCTGCGCGGGGGCGGGCTTGCCAGTGCGGGCGGCCTGCGCGGCCTCCTCTGTCACGTGCGGCTCCACGCCACTGCCCACCGGCATCCAGCGATCAATCTGCGCATAGGTCTTGGTCGGGTCGTCCTTGCCCACCACATGCACCACTTTGCCCATGATTTTGCGATTTTTCAGCTCGCTAAACACCACTTCATGATCCTTGCCTTCAATCTCCACCCCGGCTGCCATCGCAAACGCTTTGAATCGGCTTAGGGTCTTTTTGAGGGTCTCAGGATCTTCAGCGTTGCGGTCTGCTTTGAGCTTGCCGTTCGTCACGCGGCTATCCGTCTCGCGGACGCCCAAGTAGAACTTCTCCTCGCGTGTGATGCCAGTTACCGCGTTCGGCTCCTCTGCTGTCAACGCGACCTGCCAGCCATACACCAAATCATCTTCCTTGAACCCCAGCATCCCCTCCTCGATGCCGTCGATGTTGAACACAATGTAGCCCGTCGGCAACTTCTCAAACGGCTCTTGAATCCCTACAGGAATTTGAAACCCCATGATCGAATCCTCCACAGTGAAAGTGAGTAAATGACTGTGCCTACTGTTGTCGCCCTACTGCAATGTCCTTATGGTTTCACCCCCTTTCCTTCCATTTTTGCCTGCCAGTTCTGCCACAGCGCCAAGTAGTGCGGCTCGCAGGGATTGGGTGCTTTCGCCGTCACACTGGTCGCGACCCACAGCGAGTCGTGGCGAGTCTGGAGCGTGCGCTTGTAGTCCTCTGTCTCGCGCCCCGACGCATCCCTGATGCGCTCCTTCATGTTCAGCTTCACGCGATAGATTTCGTCAAACCCCGGCGGCAACGCATCTTTCAACTTACCAATGGACAGGATGCCGCGCACCACCGTATCCCCAAATTCTCCTTTGTCCTCGCCAGTGTGGTGAATCGCCACAATGTTCGTCGGCCACCAAAACGCCTGGTGCATGATGAGCCGCTCGATGTCCATTTTGGCCACCGCGTACCATTGCCGCATGTCGATACCCTCACCCTTCGCAAACATCTTTTCTGGTGTAAACGCCATCCGCTTTTGGACACGGCGCAAACACGCCTGCTGATAGAAGGTCATGGAATCAAACACCACCGCGTACCAATTGCGGGCGTCGTTGTAGAAATCGGCGAGGCGCGCCTCCACCGCATCGGCTGCGCGCGGCTCGTTAGGGTCTGGATCGACATAGCACTCAATGCGAGCCAGCAGGTTGCCCTGTGCATCCAGCACATCCTCGGCCTCAATGCCCGCCG
>CALKVB010000245.1 GCA_937996605.1 uncultured Oxalobacteraceae bacterium
CCTACACGACGCTCTTCCGATCTAAGTTAAGTAGGCTTAATGGGAATTTAGCTGGCCTTCTCGAAGAGCATATTCCAGTCTTATCCTCTTCCGCTGAAAGTCAGTTTGTGAATCCTAGTCTGTTGCGGAAATTACAGGGGGATATCCAATCGATATTGTCGACCGAAGGGTACTTTTCTCCTCAAATCAGCTTTCAAAAAAATAGTAGCGCAAATCTTATCGATGTGATCGTAAACGCAGGCCCACAAACTATCATCAAAGAAGTGCAAATACATTTTACGGGCGCGTTAGCAGATGCAGTGGAGGCCGGGGATGTCGCCGCGATACAAAAGAAGAAGGAGCTCGAAAGCGCTTGGTTGTTACCCAAAGGCGAAGCTTTCCGACAGTCGCAGTGGAATGAAGCAAAAACGCAATTGATGGAAGCCTTGAAAGCGAATTTGTACGCAGGTGCGAGCTTGACCGCGAGTCGCGCAAACATTGATCCAGAGACGGCAACTGCCGTGATCGAGTTAGAAATTGATAGCGGTGTGCCTTTTTTCTTTGGCGACCTGCAGGTGACAGGCTTGGATCGTTATCCAACTTGGTTGTTAGATAGGTTTAATCCACCTAAAAAGGGCGACCCATATTCCAGTGCACGTCTGCTGGAGTTTCAGCGCGGTTTACAGAATTCAGCGTACTTTTCCACCGTTATTTTTAATCTTGAACCTGATAGTGCCAAGGCCGACGCTTTACCAATTGAAGTGACTTTGAGTGAGCGACAAACGCGAGATTTGGGGTTGAGTGCTGGTTATAGCTCGAATACTGGATTTCGGACTGAAGTCACCTATCGCGATCGCAATATTTTGGATCGTCTATGGGATTTGCGTTCAGCGGTGCGCTTAGAACAGAAACAACAGCTCAGTTACGCGGACATCTACTTGCCGCCGACTGACCAACATCGTTTGGATTCGTTTGGTGTATTGTTTGATCGAAGTAATATCGAAGGACTCTTACAAACGCGTGCGGCATTTGCGGTCAAACGAACGACAATGCACGGGAGTTTGGAGCAAACCTTAGGCGCTAAATATTCAGAGGAAAAAGCGATACAAACCATCGCCCCCGGCTTGCGCGATGAAAAAAAGAGTCAAGCATTAGTTGCTAGTATCGGCTGGACTTGGCGAGCGGTCGATGATTTGCTCGCTCCTCGCAAGGGGCATCGGGCGCAGTTTGAAACTATGGTCTCCAATCAGGCGATTATTTCAGACCAGTCCTTTGTTCGAGCCTATGGTAAGTACCAATATTGGCACCCCGTCGGCAAACAAGATAGTGTGCTTATTCGCTTGGAGTTGGGAAAGGTTTTCAGCAGTAGCGGTGATAATATTCCGAATGGTTATTTGTTCCGTACTGGCGGCAGCACTAGTGTGCGTGGCTATGCCTATCAAAGTTTAGGTGTGAAGTCTGGCGAAGCAGTATTGGGTGGTCGTATTATGGGCGTTGCCAGTGCAGAGTATGTACATTGGATGGGATCCACGTTCGGGGTAGCGGGTTTCGTTGATAGCGGCGATGCGGCAGCAGATTGGAAGAGTTTTCAAGCGAAACAAGGGATAGGAATGGGGGCTCGAGTAAAAACCTTGGCGGGTCCGATCGCGCTCGATCTCGCTTATGGCAATAAGACCAAGAAGTTTCGGCTGGATTTTTCTATTGCAATTGCCTTTTGATGTTTTATTCGCGGAACCGATTTAGTGGCCAGTATCGATAATGACTTCATCGACTCCATCCAAAGAATTAAATAACAGCGAAAATAGTTCGCCTGTGAATGCGCGACCGTCATGGGCGAAGCGTTGGAGCCAACGTTGTGCTTGGACCATTTTGCTCACCTTTATTTTTGTTTTTCTGTTTGTTGCTTGGCTATTTCAAACTTCGAGCGGCACGCGTTTCGCATTAGAAACCGTACAGGAACTGAGTTTGCATCGCCTGCAGTTCAAAGGCATAGAGGGGCATTTGGCGGATAAAATCAGCCTGTCTGAATTTCAATATCAAGACAAAACAGAAACTATTGTTTTGTCTGGTCTTCAACTGGATTGGAATCCGTGGCAGTTATGGCGCGGTCAGTTAGAGCTAACTTCCGTCAACGCTTCCAAACTACGCGTTTCAAGTAAGCCAAGTAACACGCCAATGGTGGCGCCTAAAAGTTTACAGTTGCCGTTGCCCATCCATATTCAACAAGCTGCAGTGGGTCAGCTAGCGGTCAATGAAGTTGCTGCAGACGGTAGCGAAAAGCAGCTGTTTAAGCTGCACGCGCTAACAGGTTCTGCAACAGCGTCTGCTCAAGACACGCGCTTACAGCTTAAGGCAGGTAGTCAGTGGGGTAATCTTGATGCTGATGTGATCTTGCGTAACCAAGCACCGTTTCAGACCCAAGCGAAGCTCAACTACACAGGGCAAGCTAATTCCGATATTCCAATGGTCAGCGCAGTTGTTGAAGTGAGTGGGTCTTTACTTGATCTTGATTTCAAAGCCGTCATCAAACAGATGCAACACGTGGCGAAAGAGGGAAAAGAAGTGCCAGGCGCAAATGGAAATCTACATTTGCGAGTATTGCCATTTGTCAGTAGACCGCTGAAATTAGCAAGGATTGACCTTAATAATTTCGATCCATCCCATTTGAATGTCAGCGCACCAAGCGCGCTGTTAGACGTTCAGCTTGACGTATATGATAATGGTGAGCTGGATACGACAGACGTTAAGGATACGAAAGTCGTTGCAACTAGCAACAGTCAGAATTTAGGCAAAGTAAAGTCGAGTAAAACGAAGCAGCAAGTTGAGACAAAGTCAAAGCAAAATTCCTATGCCGAAAATCAATTTGCTATCAAAGGTAAGCTGGTTGTTCGCAATGCCCGCGCAAAGAGTTTTGATCAACATGGCATACCATTTAAAGCAGCACTGGCGACCTTGAATTGGCGCCAGGATCGCATCCAATTGAGCGACCTACAATTGCAGATGTTGAGTGGTGGGTTTGTAGGCGATGCTCGATTGGATTTGCAACAGCATGCGTTGCCCGTCTTGGATGCGCACCTCAAAGCGAGCGATATTGACCTCTTGCATTTCGATAGTCGCTTGCGGCACACCCAAATTAAGGGTGAGCTAGAAATTCAGACTAAGCGTGAGCGATTCATTGATTTTCAGGTGCGGGCGAGTGATGCCCGTAATCGCCTTGATGGTAAGGCGAGTTTTGAATTTAATGCGGCAGGTAATAATGGCAGTTTGCATGTCGAGAAAGTGGAATTGCAGTCAGATCAATCTCTATTTGCCGGCTCTGGTGATATCAATTTTGAGGCACAAAAGCCATTTCAATTGCAGGGAAAGTTGACTCAGTTTAACCCAGCTTTGTGGAGTACGCTGCCCGCCGGTAAACTTGATAGTGAAATTAAACTCAATGGCACGCTCTCACCTAAAACCAGTTTGCAACTGCAGTTGTCTCAACTTGAAGGTGAATTTGCAGCGCACAAAATAAGCGGTCAAACTAAGTTTAATTGGATAGAAGATCAGCTATTGAACGTTGATAATCTTGATCTGCAATGGGGTAGAAATTCATTAGTCGCGAACGGTGTGATAGGAAAAACTGATAGTGAATTGAATTGGCTTTTGAAAGCGCAAGACTTGAGTCCCATGGCTTCCGTACTTGGTATCCCGGTATCAGGGAAAGCTACTATCGACGGTAAGATCGGTGGTGTTTTTGGTGCATTGACAACCCGCCTTGATGCTCAGTTAGAGAGCTTCGCAATGAGACAATGGCGTATTGCTGAAGCAAGCTTGAAACTCACTTCCGGTGCAGGAAAGCAAGGTGCATTTAGTGTGGATTTGCAGGCAAAGCAAATGCAAACCGCTGCCATTAATTTGAATGTGAATAGTGCAGATGGTACACCGCAGGAAAAGAAACGTACTTGGGCTGAAGTTTTACGTTTCCAACTGAGTGGCCATCGAGATGCTCATCATTTTGATTTGCAGACACAATTTGATAGAACCCATCGCACCGAATTGCGCGGAGATGGTGGGCTTGATTTATCCGATTTAGCCTCAGCAAATTGGAAAGGCATGTTTAATCATTTTAAATTAATTGGCTTCTCTGCTTCTCAGGCTAGAAATGAAGTGGTTGACTTGCAAATGTTGGCACCGTTGACTGTGGAATTCAGCCGAACGAAAGTGAGTCTGGGTAATGGGAAATTTGGTGGTGCGGTCGGTAAGTTTAATCTCGATCAATTTGAGTGGACGCCTATTTCTACCCAGGCTAAAGGCAGTGCAGATGATGTACGCGTGATGGAGCTGCTAAACGTGTGGAAGGCGCAATCTGCGGTTGCAGGAGATTTGCGCTTAGGTTTGAAATGGGATCTGCAATTAAAGGAAAGCGCTCAGGCAAAGATCGAATTGCAACGTCAATCGGGTGATTTATTACTTACCGATGCTGACGGTACAGGGCAAGTCATGCCACTTGGCCTCACCGATTTACAGGCAAGTGTACAAGCGGGGGGATTGTTGCCGGGCACCGATGCCGAAAAGCTTCGCATTAAATTTGCTGCACAGGGAAAACGTTTGGGCCAGTGGCGAGCGAATCTTGATACGGAGTTGCGGCAAAAAGATGATAAATGGACGCTTGATTCAGAGGCTCCGGTAAGCGGTGAATTGCATGCGACCATGCCCGAATTGCAATGGTTAGCATCGCAAATAAGTTCTGAGTTTGGACTAAAGGGCGCAATGAATCTTGATGCCAAAATTGCGGGAAAAATGGGTAAGCCAACCTATCAAGCGCAAGTTGAAGGCAAGGGTTTGGAGTTGGCGGTGGCGTCAGAAGGCCTATTGTTCCCTAATGGCGAATTACGCGCCGAATTAACAGAAAAAACCGTAAAGTTACAGCAGCTCCATTTCAGTAATAAAATCAGTTTTATCCCAAAAGTAGACCAAACGCGTGACCTCAATTGGATGGGGCAGGAGGGTGAGTTTGTCGCCTCTGGTGAAATTAATTGGATAGAGAATAGTGGTGCGATCGCTATGCAATGGAAGAAATTTCCCCTGTTGCAAAGGAAGGATCGTTGGTTAGTGATGAGTGGAGATGCCAAGATTACCCAAGCAGATCGCGTGTGGTCGCTGATAGGTAAGCTTGGGGCCGATGCAGCTTACTTCAAATTGCCAAAAATGCCGCCACCGAGTTTGTCGAGCGACGTCATTGTTAATCAAGCGATTAAATTGGATCCCGAGCAGAGTGATCTTGATGCAGATAGGAAGTCTTTTAAGACTAAACTTGATCTACAAATTGAGATGGGGCCTCGTTTTGTGTTTGTTGGACGTGGGTTGAATACCGCCCTGACTGGTAGTATGCGAATGCGCATGAATGATAATGGCAGTTTGCAAGCAAGTGGTTCAATTGCGACCAATGGTGGTCAATATGAAGGCTATGGTCAACAGCTTGAAATCGAACGAGGCATACTAAAGTTCCAAGGGTCGCCAAGCAATCCTTCTTTGAATGTTCGCGCTCTACGTAAAGGCTTGTTGGTAGAGGCGGGAGTTGAAGTGACTGGCAATGTCGCGAAGCCACAGGTGCGGCTCGTCTCCGAACCGAATGTGCCAGACAATGACAAAATTTCTTGGTTACTGCTAGGGCGTGAGGCTGACCAACTGGGCGTGAATGACGCTTCGTTATTATTGACAGCCGCGGGCGCTATTTTTGGTGCTGATGGCTCCGGTAATATCCCAAAAGATCTAGCACGTGGTTTAGGTTTTGATGAGTTTTCAATCGGCCCAGCGGAAAATGGCGGTTCTTCTAAATTACCAAGCCAGACTATTGCAGGTGAAACTACCGTGGGTGCAGTGACGAATGACAACGTCTTGACCATAGGATGGCGCATGAAACCTGGTTTGGTATTATCGATTGAGCGCGGAATGTCTGATGCAAGTAGTGCGTTGAAGGCGAGCTGGCAATTAGGACGACGAGTTCGTTTGGTGGCAAGGACCGGAACGGATGTGAGTTTGGACGTGAAATATAGTTTTTCGTTTAATTAAGAACGGCTAAAGAAAGTGGTCAGCCAAATCATGGTAAAAGGCGTTATCTAAGACTCACCTTGCTAATTGAATGCTGAGTACGATGACTGCGTTTATAATGATGCAGATCCAAATTGAGATGGGTATTTTGGTGTTATGAGTGAATTTACATACAACGCGGCAGCAGCATCTGGGCCCGCCTATCGTGTTTCTGGGGAAACCTCCTGGAAATCTCTAGGTTTGGCTGGTTTTGTGCATCTCGCGTTGATTGCCTTCTTGTGGATAGGCGTGCAATGGCAGAGCAAGTCAACCGATTATGAAGAGGTTGAGGTGTGGGACCTTACATCGCGTCAAGCGGCACCTTTGCCTGTGGTCGAAGAACCGGTTCAGGAAGTGAAAGAAGTGGAGCCGCCGAAGGTCGTCGAAAAAGAAGTAGAAAAAGAAGTAGAAAAAGAAGATCCAGAGATTGCCTTAGAACTAGAACGCAAGCGTTTGGCTGCGGAAAAAAAACGCATTGCCGACGAAGAACTTGAGCGTAAGAAAGAAAAAGAAAAGCTCGCTGCTGAAAAACTGAAAAAAGAAAAACAAGAAAAAGAAGACGAAAAGAAAAAACTCGCCAAAGAGAAAGCAGCACGAGACAAAATGTTCGAAGAGGACATGAAGCGTCTCAACAATCAGGCAACTAAAACGGGAAGTGGTGGTCTTGGTGATGCGGTAAAGTCGACGGGAAATAATCGCGGAGATCCAAGTTATTTGGCAAAGATTGGTGCGAAAGTGAAATCGAATACTGCGTTCTCAGTGACTGATACTTCGTCGAATAATCCGACAGTAGAGTTCATTATCAATTTGTTCCCCGACGGCTCTCTGCGTGGTCCAGTGAAGAAAACAAAGTCGTCAGGCAATTTAGCTTTTGATGATGCGGTGGAGAAAGCAATCGAAAAATCGGTGCCATTCCCTCGCGACAAAACAGGTGATGTCCCAGCAAGTCTTGTCTATGTTCATAAAATGAAAGAATAAGTATTGATGAAAACGACCTCATTATTTCGCCGCTTTTTAGTGCTCAGCGGTTTAATTGTTAGCTTTGGCGTGGCGCCAGCGCATGCTCAATTACGGGTTGAAGTCTCAGGCGTGGGTTCGACCCAAGTGCCAGTGGCTGTCGCTGCGTTTGCGAACGAAGAGTTGTCGCCACAATTGGTGAGTACCATCATTCGCGATGACCTTAATCGTAGTGGCTATTTCCGCATGATTGAGGCAGGTACCGCAATTTCAGAAACGGCACCTGTCAATTTTGATCAATGGAAAACCAAGGGCGCCGAAGCCTTGGTGGTTGGCAGCGTGAGTAAGAATGCAGAAGGTCGCTTTGATGTGCGCTATAAGCTGTATGACGTGGTGAAAGGCGCAATGGTCTCTGGCTTTCAAATGGACGCGCAGAGCCATAAATTGCGTTTGACTGGACATAAAATTGCTGACGATGTCTATGAAAAACTCTTGGGCATTCCTGGTATTTTTTCGACCCGCATCGCTTACGTGACCAAGGCTGGTAATGAATATCATCTTGAGGTCGCCGATGCTGACGGTGAAAACGTGCAAATAGCGTTAACTTCAAAAGAGCCGATTTTTTCGCCAACATGGTCGCCCGACGGTTCCAAAATTGCCTATGTTTCCTTAGAACTCAAGAAACCCATCATTTACATTCAACATTTGATGACGGGTCAACGTACAACGGTGGCAAACTTCAAAGGTAACAACTCAGCACCTTCGTGGTCGCCAGATGGAAGTAAGCTGTTAATTTCTTTGTCGAAGGACGCGATTTCTCAGATCTATTCGATCAACGCGGATGGTACTGGCTTGCAACGTATTACGAGTAGTGGCGGTATCGATACCGAAGCGCGCTATT
>CALKVB010000246.1 GCA_937996605.1 uncultured Oxalobacteraceae bacterium
CCCATGGTTCTGATGTGTATGAAGCCGTGCATGGAATATCCGAGTTCCCTTTTCGGCGTCGGGTAATTAATTGTCTGACACGTGTGTTCTGCATATCGGATAATGGTGCTGAACATATTCGAAAAAAGTATGGCGCAAAAAATGTTGAGGTTTCGCGCTTGGGCTCTCGTGAGCCAAGAAGTGTTCCTGGTTCTGGAAATGGTGTCGCAACCATTGTTTCATGTTCATCAATAAATTCGATAAAGCGCGTTTCCAGAATCTTTGATGTAGTGAATCTTCTTGCAAAAGAAAATCCGGGCGATTCGATCGAATGGGTTCACATAGGCTCTGGCCCTTTGGAGGAAAGCTTGAGGTTATATATTCAACAAAGGGCTGAGTCGAATCTTGTTGTGACTTTAAAAGGCTTCATGGGAAACGACGATGTCCACGGCTTCTATGAGCAGAATTATGTCGATTGCTTTATCAATCTAAGCACGAGTGAGGGTGTGCCCGTCTCGATAATGGAAGCAATGTCTTACGGAATTCCCGTGGTGGCGACTCGTGTAGGCGGTGTTCCCGAGATTGTTGAATCGGGGGCGGGAATACTCGTTGACGTTGATGCCACCCTTTCTGACGTCTCACAAGCCGTGCTGAACTTGCTGAAGAAAAGCCGAGATGGTTCGGCGAGAGCCGCCGCAAGGCGAGTGTGGATGCAGAAATACAATGCGGCAAAAAATTACCGAGATTTTGCCAATACATTAGCCTCTTTATAATTTTATTTTTTGTTTGCAAAGAATAATCAGCGGGAGATGTGCTTTTGACTGGCATAAAGGCAAGCTTGCGTAGTTGGACTGATGGTGGAGGGCAGCGTTTGCTGCTGTTCGTCTTGTTTGTTTATACATTCATTCCGTTCGAGACAGCCTCGGAGGGCCTTGCTCTTCAGATTCGCTCGGTTGGCGCCATTCTGCTAATGGCCTACGCGCTTCTCACCGCGAAGTGGAGTCTTGATCGCTCCACGCTTGCAATCGCTGTATTGGTTCTGTCAATGGCCGTTCTCGCCGCGATTGTTTCAACCAGCGGGCGAGTTTTCATTCTGGGGATATCTGTTTTTTTGGGGGCGGTTATCTCTTGCGCGATACGCGACGACGTCAAGTTTCGTGCCAATTTTTTGTGTGCTCTTGAATTGTTACTCGTGATTTCTTCGTTGGCCTTGCTTGTGCAAGTAGCGATCTGGAAAGCCACTGGCGAAATTGTGCACATTCACGAATTCGTCTTTCCTCTTAGCGAGTCGCGTGTTGAGGATCACGTTTTTTTTGCCCGGATGGGCGGGGTATTCATCGAGCCCGGCACTTACGCCAACTGGACTTGCCTTTTCGTTGTGGCCTATCGATTATTGTCTGATCGACCCAAGCATTGGCTCATGTTCCTGGTTGGTGCTGCAATGGTCGCGTCCGTGTCGGCATGGGGTCTTGCTGCTGGTCTGGTCATACTCCTGGTCAGCGCGGCAGGGGCGCTTCGTGCTGCACCGTTATCCGGCATTCCCCTGTTGGCGGGGGTGGGATTGGCGATTTCCTGGGTGCTCAGCTCCGATGTCCTCGATTTTATCGAGACGAAATCTGCGTTGGAATCAGACTCAGGCGACTCCAAGGTCGTGGCGATTAACGAATTTGTCCGCATCTTCGACAGCATTCTGTTACTTGGCCAAGGTTTCGCTCCAGATTTCTGCCGTTTCTGCCTGGCTCCACAGGATGCTGGTGTCTTTATTGGGCTTTCCGTTGTAACTGGCGTCCTGTTTGCTGTTGTAGCCTTCTCATTTTTTTACTTGGGTGTTTTTAGCAAGGCAGGTCTTTCTGGATTGCTGGTTGCAGCGTTTGTTGTGGTTTCCAAGGTTTTTTATTGGGATTTCATTTTGTGGGTTCTCTTCTTTCTGGCTTGGCATTATTTGCGATTGGCAAAATCTAGTTGAATGAATTGTGTTGTTGGCTTAAACTGGCGAATCACCCGAGGATTTATTAGTCATGGGAAATATGCGTGTTGCACACCTGACGTCTGTACACCAGCGCAGCGACATTCGAATCTTTATAAAACAGTGTCGAACATTGGCTGCGGCAGGGTACGACGTGAGCTTGGTTGTCGCCGATGGAAAAGGCAACGCTGTTGACGGGTCAGTGAATATCTTCGATGTGGGCGCGTCGAAGGGGCGTTGGAGTCGTATGTTCGATACAACGAAACGCGTATTAGCCAAGGCCATCGAACTCGATGCGGATATCTATCACTTTCATGATCCTGAGTTGATCCCGATTGGCTTGAGGTTGAAGCGAAGAGGTAAGGTCGTGATCTTCGATGCGCACGAGGATTTGCCCAAGCAACTGTTGGGGAAGCCCTATCTCAACCCGTTTCTATTGCGCATTCTGTCTTGGACTTTTTCAGCTTACGAGCGTTATGCATGCCCGAAATTTGATGTTGTTGTTACCGCGACGCCCTTCATTCGCGACAAATTCGTCGAAATGGGCTGTAAGTCGGTGGATATCAATAACTTCCCCATGATCGGAGAGCTTGACGCGGCCGTGCCGTGGGCGGACAAGCAGCGCGAGGTGTGCTATGTCGGCGGCGTGTCAAGTATTCGTGGTGCTAGGGAGCTTGTTGCCACATGCAATGAATTAAAGTCCGATGCCCGCTTGAATCTGGTTGGGGGTATCTCTGAGGCGGGGCTTGAAGCGGAAATGCGTGCGATTCCTGGATGGGATCGTGTCAACGCAATCGGTGTAGTGGGGCGCGATGGTGTTCGGGAAATTCTGGGCCGCTCGTTGGCTGGTCTGGTGACTTTTTACCCCCTTCCCAATCATGTTGATGCGCAGCCCAACAAGATGTTTGAATACATGTCTTCT
>CALKVB010000247.1 GCA_937996605.1 uncultured Oxalobacteraceae bacterium
AGCTTGGTACTTTACACTGCCTGCAACGACGCGCAGTCCGGTGATGATTTCGTTTGCATGCGCAAATTCTTCTTGAATTGGATGTGGCGTGCTGACGAAACACTCGCCATCAATATCGACCAGATCAATTACGTACGAAAGTATAGCTTCCGAGAAGCTTCGAATGTCCTGCATGCCCATCAATTCTGCACTAGCTTTGATAATCAGTTCTAAACCACGTCGGCTCGCAGAAATCGCGCAAATTTGTTCATACGATCGAATAGCGGAAGTGACCGTTGTGAATAATTTTGCTTGAGTTAGTTCAGTTTTGTTCTTGTAATCATTGATATCATAGTCGCGAATCGCATCCATTTCCGGTGCATAGCCAGCCTGTCCTGTGCGTAAGATAATCCTTACATCTTTGAGTTCGAGGGTGGTGCGGATATAACTGACGAGTTGCAGCCCAGAATTATCGTCGTCCATCACAACATCTAGCAGAATGACAGCAATTTTTTTGCTATGTAATAACACTTGACGCGCTTCGGCGGTGGAATAGGCATGCAGAAAATTGAGTCCACGAGACTGAATTTTTAAGCCCTGTAGCGCAAACATGGTGGCTGAATGAACATCTGGATCATCGTCAATTATGAGTATGTTCCAAGGATTCGGTTCTATGAAATTGGTTTCGGCAAGCGTCTGCAAATCATCTTCTACGAAGAATAGGGCGTCTTCTTGATTTGGAAGTTCATTCATGAGTGCTTTGCTACGCGATCGTTAAATTGCACATTGCCGCTTGACAAGGTTGCTATAGAGAAGCTTATTGTAGAGTTTATTTCTGTTGATAAACTAAAATGCGCAAAAAAAAGGCGCTCAAAGCGCCTTTTTTTGTTGTTTAAAATCACTTATAGAATTTCACTTGCATGATCAGCTAATCGTGAACGTTCGCCTCTTGCCAATGTAACATGGCCGCTATGCGCCCAACCTTTAAATCTATCGACCACATAAGTCAAACCACTGGAGCCTTCTGTCAGGTAAGGTGTATCAATCTGAGCGATATTTCCTAAGCAAACAATCTTGGTACCTGGACCTGCGCGAGTGACTAATGTTTTTACCTGTTTTGGCGTTAGATTCTGTGCTTCATCGATAATTAAGAATTTATTGACAAAGGTTCGACCGCGCATAAAGTTAAGAGACTTGATCTTAATTTTCGAGCGAATTAAATCCTGAGTCGCTGCGCGTCCCCAGTCACCTGCATCACCATCGGATTTATTGAGCACTTCTAGGTTGTCGTCAAAGGCTCCCATCCAAGGTGACATTTTTTCTTCCTCAGTGCCAGGTAAGAATCCAATGTCTTCTCCAACCGGAACCGTGACGCGGGTCACGATAATCTCATTGTAGGTCTTCGTTTCTAGTACCTGAGCTAGGCCAGCAGCGAGTGCCAGCAATGTTTTGCCCGTACCGGCTTGCCCTAAGAGCGTAACAAAATCGCATTCCGGATCCATTAATAGATTGAGTGCAAAATTTTGCTCACGATTGCGTGAAGTGACGCCCCAAACGCTGTGTTTAGAATGACCATAATCGCGTAGCGTTTGCAATACTGCGGTCTTGCCGTTGATTTGGCGTACCTGACCATAGAAAGAAGCCTCGCCATTATTGGGTTCAAGATAAACGAACTGATTCACTAAGAGACTTGGAATAAGCGGTCCAGTGATGCGATAAAAGGTGGTACTTAGGCCATTGCGGTTCTCCTGCCAAGTCTCGATCCCTTTTCCATGTTTACTCCAAAAATCTGCAGGCAACTGAATAATGCCGGTATAGAGCAGATCTGAGTCTTCCAAAACGTGATCATTGAAGTAGTCTTCAGCAGGGAGGCCAAGCGCGCGAGCCTTGATGCGCATATTGATATCTTTCGATACCAGTACGATAGGGCGGCCAGGAAATTCGACCTCAAGTGC
>CALKVB010000248.1 GCA_937996605.1 uncultured Oxalobacteraceae bacterium
TTGGTCTTACTTGATCGCGAAACAAATAAAGCGTAGCGGAAAAAGTAAATAGGTCAGCAGTACGGACAGGTTACTGTCCCCATCGTCTAGAGGCCTAGGACACCACCCTTTCACGGTGGGTACGGGGGTTCGAATCCCCCTGGGGACGCCAAAATAAAAACGGCTCAATTACAGATTGAGCCGTTTTTTTTCGCCCGTGAATTTCCTTTGTTTGAAAGCAGCATTATTGCCGAGAATGAGACGGGAAGCAGGATGTCCTAAGCGGTAACATGATCTGATTCAGCTATAATCCCGAGCACATGATTGAGCAAGACCCTAGGTGGTCAGCGGTGATGTTTGAGTTGCGAGAAAATAAATAAAAATTAGAGCGTATTCGATGAAACCATATTTAGTCGGCATCACTGGCGGTAGCGGCAGTGGCAAAACAACTTTTATTAACGCTTTGTTGGCATCGATGCCTGCCAATAGTGTTTCTCTGTTGTCCCAAGATAATTACTATAAATCGATTGATCAGCAGACTAAGGATGAGAATCGAATTGAAAATTTCGACATTCCATCTTCGCTTGATTTAGACAAGTTTTATGACGATGTTGTGCGCTTGCGTGAAGGTCATGATTTAGAGTTGAAAGAATATACCTTTAATCGTAGTGACGTCATTCCGAAAACAATTCACATTCCATCAGCACCAGTGATTTTATTGGAGGGCATTTATGCCTTGCATCATCCTGAGCTCAATAATTTGATCGACCTAAAGGTCTACATTGACGCTGATGAACATCATCGTCGCCAACGTCGAATTCAGCGTGACGCTGTCGAGCGTGGTTACGATCAAGACGACGTGCTGTATCGCTTAAGTCAGCATCATCAACCAGCTTTTGAGCAGTATATTTTGCCACATCGTAGTAAGGCAGATCTGGTGATTCCAAATAATCATCACTTCGAAAAGGGATTAGAAATGCTTGGACATTTCTTGAAGTCTAAAGCGCAAGAACGTATGGCTTAATCGAGTGGGGACGAGGCACTAGCGTTTTGGCGCTCAGGTTTTTGCCAGTGTTCACTAAGCATATGAGGGCAGTCAATTTATTTCAGTCAAAAAATAGATGGTCTGAGGCAAAACTTGAGCGTATCGTCGGTGGAATTTTGAAATCAATCATATGAAACCAAATATTTTTGTTTTGGGTAGTATTAATATGGATTTGGTGTTCCAAACACCTCGCATGCCTCTGCCTGGAGAGACGTTGATGGGCGAGAGTTTCCATCAAATTCATGGTGGTAAGGGCGCAAACCAAGCTGTCGCGGCGGCTCGTATGGGTGGTGATGTGCATTTGATTGCTTGCGTTGGAGATGATGATTTTGGGCGTCTGAGCCTAACTTCACTGGCGCGAGATGGAATCGACACCCAGTTTGTTCGGCAGATAAGTGATTGTGCGACTGGCGTAGCAGGTATTTTGCTTGACGCTGGTGGTGAAAATAGTATCGTCCTTGCTGCGGGTGCTAATGCCAAACTTAATAGCGGAGATGTTGACCGTGCTGCGGAATTTGTTGCAAAAGCGAACATGCTCGTGTGTCAGTTGGAAACCCCAATCGAATCAGTGAGGTATGCTATGCAGGTGGCGCGTGCAGCGGGCGTACGCGTGATGTTAAATCCTGCTCCAATGCAAGAATTGGATAATAGTTTATTGGCATTGGTTGATGTCTTGGTGTTGAATGAAACTGAAGCTCAGCAATTAACTGGAAGCCAAGTTAGTTCTCAAGAACAAGCCCGCGTCGCTGCGTCGACACTTCTCCAGCATGGTATCGGTGTCGTCATAATTACATTGGGAGCGGCAGGGATCGTTGTTGCGAGGGAAGGGCATGTTGATTGCTTACCCGCATACACCGTGGAGGTGGTGGATACCACAGGGGCGGGTGATACTTTTGTCGGCAGCTTGGCAGTGGCACTTGCTGAAGGCTTGGAACTACACCCAGCTTGCGATCTGGCGCAGCGGGCTGCCGCCATCGCCGTTACTCAACTGGGTGCGCAGACATCAATACCACATCGATCTGTAGTAGAGAGTCATTTCCATTAATCGCACCTGCCCTTGTGCTATGATTTCGCGCCGACGAACATAATTCGGTAAAAGCCGAAAAATCAAATCCTTAGTCATCACTACTGAGATTTGAGATTGAAGTAGCAATAAAAAATTAAAGTTAGTAAAAAAGTAAATACGAGCCCACAAGGCTAGCTGAGACTTCTAAGATCGAGGAGCAAGACTGTATGAAACTGCGTTCAATTATTTTGGCATGTGCGACAGCAATGTTGAGTATGCAAGCGATGGCTGATCAAGCTCAATATGCGCTGGTGTACGACGCAGGCGGAAAATTTGATCGCTCTTTCAATCAATCTGCCTACGAAGGGGCAGAACGCTTCAAGAAAGACACCGGCCTAACTTATATCGACGTTCAGGCATTGAGCAGCGTCCAGGGTGAACAAGTCTTGCGCAATTTGGCACGCAAAGGCGTGAAGCTCATCGCAGCGATTGGTTTCACGCACGCGCAACAGGTTCAAACTGTGGCGAAAGAATTCCCAAATACAAAGTTCGTAATCGTTGACGGTTCAGGCACAGGCGCCAATGTCGGTTCGATTCTGTTCAAGGAACAAGAAGGTTCTTACTTAGTTGGCATGGCGGCAGCGATGGCAAGTAAGTCTAAGAAAATTGGTTTTATTGGCGGTATCGACGTCCCTTTGATTCGTGCTTTTGCTTGCGGTTACGCACAAGGCGCAAAAGCGGTCGATGGCAAAACCGAAGTGATTCAGAACATTGTTGGTACGACGGCTTCTGCATGGAACGATCCGGCTAAAGGTGGCGAATTAGCACGTTCCCAATTCGAGCGTGGTGTGGACGTGGTATTCCACGCTGCAGGTGGTAGCGGAATGGGGGCCTTGCAGGCGGCAAAAGAAAAAAATAAATTGGCGATTGGTGTTGATTCCAACCAAAACTATTTGTTCCCTGGCGTGATGCTGACCTCAATGGTGAAGCGCGTCGATAACGCGGTGTATAACAACTTCATGCAGTTGAAGAATGGCACGTGGAAAGCTGGCGTGACCAATCTCGGTTTGAAAGAAGGCGGTGTGGATTGGGCCCTCGATAAAGACAATCGGGCGGTCGTCAGCGCAGAGATGGAAAAACGCATCAATACAGCGAAGCAGGATATTTTGAGTGGTAAGGTGAAAGTAGTTGATTATCGCGAAGCGAGCACCTGCCCAGTGAAGTAAGAGAAAAGACTCGAAGAGTTGCCGAACGTGGTTCGGCAACTCTTTTTGTCATTTAAGATGGTAGAAAGTTGGTCGATCGACTCATTTATTAATTCATTAAGAGTACACTGAATCGATCGACAGTAAAAAATAAGAAGTTGAACGGCCCAGTTACTTCGCAATTGAGCCATTGCGTTCAAGTCGATCACTGAACGCTAAATTGATTAACGTGGCTTCCCAATCACACACACCGGGGAGCCTTTTTTATCTGTGTTTGCCTATGTCTAATGCCGTTGAATTTCGTCAGATATCAAAGCGCTTCGGCAAAGTGCTCGCGAATGATGCGGTGAGTTTTTCCATCGCCAGCGGCACTGTGCACGGCGTGATTGGTGAAAATGGCGCCGGTAAATCTACCCTCATGAGTATTTTGTATGGCTATTACCATGCAGATGAAGGTGATATTGTGATTAATGGCGAAGTGCGTGCAATTCCCAATAGCCATGAAGCGATCGCGCTCGGCATCGGCATGGTGCATCAGCATTTCATGTTGGTCGAGACCATGAGCGTACTCGACAATATTATGCTCGGTATGGAAGGCGGATTTCGCTTAAAGCGCCGTCGTCAAGAAATCGCCGAGGACCTTCGTCGCTTGTGCAATGAGTATGGTTTGGAATTAAAGCTGGACGCCCTGGTGCATGATTTATCGGTTGGTGAACAGCAGCGGGTTGAGATTCTCAAGCAGCTGTATCGCAATGCCAATATTTTGATCCTTGATGAACCAACCGCGGTATTGACACCACAAGAAACGGAAGCCCTGTTCGCGATTTTGAAATTGTTCAAGCAGCAGGGAAAGACAGTGATTCTGATTACCCACAAGCTGCCTGAAATTATGGCGATTACTGATCGCGTAACGGTGATGCGTGCCGGTGGCGTGGTGGCGACAGTGGAAACCGCGGAAACCGACAAAGAAGATTTAGCGCTCAAAATGGTCGGCAGAAAAGTGGTGACCGAATTGCCGCGCCAAACTTTGCATGCTGGCGATGTGATGTTGAGCGTGCACGATTTGCAGCTGAAAAATGCACAAGGCGTGAGTTTGTTGAGCGATATTAATTTCGATCTCAAGGCAGGTGAAATTGTCGCGATCGCCGGTGTGTCGGGTAATGGTCAATCCGAATTGTTGGAAGTGATCGCTGGCATGTGCTTGGATAAGACTGAACATCTGCAGGGTAGTATCACCTTGGCAGGTCAATCGATTTCTTTCAAGAAGGCAGATCCACTTTTGCCCGCGACTTTGCGTTGCCTCGGCTTGGGGCATGTGCCCGAAGATCGCTTGCGTGATGGTGTGGTGAAAGATTTTAGCGTGTGGGAAAACCTGCTGTTGGGCCAGCAAAGCGATCAAATTTATCTCGATAAAAAAGCCAGTATCGCTGCTTGCGATGCCCTGCTTGAGAAGTTTGAAGTGCGTCCCATGGATTCGTCTTTGCGGATCTCCCAATTGTCGGGTGGTAATCAACAAAAAGTGGTAATGGCACGTGAGATCGCTGCCAAGCCGAAAGTCTTATTGGTTGGTCAACCGACTCGTGGCG
>CALKVB010000249.1 GCA_937996605.1 uncultured Oxalobacteraceae bacterium
CACTCTTCGCTTACTCTTCATTTGGATTAAAAAGTTAAGTAACACCACGACCAAGGGACATACGAAAACCATCAGCAAGGCGAGCGAGCGGCGCGTCTTCAAAAATTCTATCCGCAATAGACGTATTAACATGTCGCAATCTCCTCCAACCGCTGAACCTCTTTTGCAAACCACTGTTCCAGAGACAGATATCTAAAATTAGAAGTAAATAATTTAACGCCTGCCTCTATGACCAACTGATTGATGTACCAACTTTCACTTGCTACGACGTCGGACAGAGCAAGCTGCTTTCGACTATTCTCACCGATATCTAGCACTTGAAATCCGCGCTCTCGTAGGATTTTCTGGGCCAAAATAGGATTATCAACTTCAAGTAAAAATTCACACCGTTGTTGATCACGAAAATCAGCTAACTTGGATTCAAAATGAACCTTGCCCGATTTGAGGAGCGCCATATGTGTCGCGATCTTTTCAACTTCATCCAACTGATGACTCGAAACAAAGACCGTCGCACCAGTTTGTGCTGGAAGAGAAGCAATGAGTTGACGTATCTCTTGAATACCAGAAGGGTCAAGACCATTCGTTGGTTCGTCCAACATGAGTAACTTAGGATCTCCCAATAAAGCGTGCGCCAATGCCAGACGCTGCTTCATGCCGAGAGAATATTTTCCAATCAGAACTCGCCTATCTCCCGAAAGCCCAACAAGATCAAGACATCTTGTTATTTCCGATCGAGGAAGTTGTTTCAATCGACATGCAATATTTAAAAATTCTGCTGCATTCAAATTTGGGTAAGCACTCGGAGAATCCACTAGGCAGCCTACATACTTAAGAATTTCTCTTCGCTCCTTATTGATATCGAGACCGAAGATATTGATACTTCCTTGATCAGCTTCCAATAAGCCAAGCATCAATCGAATCGCCGTAGACTTGCCCTCCCCATTGTTTCCGAGGAATGCAAACACACTTGATTTAGGTATTTTTAAATTGAGGTCAGACAAAACTTGATGCGGACCGAAGCTCTTGCTGACGGAACTTACATCAATCACAAACGAGTTCATTTTTTGTTGTCTCCGATATTGTTTATATAGATTATGAACATTCCATCCAGAGATTTTTTTTTGCTGCGATGAAACCGCTAAAAACAACGACCAGAGTGCACAATTACGGCGTGAAAAATGAAGCGAGGCTGTAGTGACATCGATAGTCACCAACTCACTTACAGAACCAGGCTTACCTTGAAGTAAAATTTAAATTAAACAAACAATAATTTTGACGACAAATTTTCAGACAAAATTCAGATAAAAGAATTAACTTACATTCATTTCCAGCAAGTAAGCACAAAGTTCAATATGCATTACTTCATCGTCATTTTGTATCATACTCTGTTGTTTTTGACGTAAATTGACGACTATCCTCCGACAAAATTAACTTCTATACTAGTTTTCACGTTAGTCGAAATACAAGACCGAAAAGAGTCAACGCTGACGTAAATCACACTTAAACTAGGGAGAGAAATAATGAAGTATCCAGTAAAAACTGTACTCGCTTCGATGCTCGCAGTTGCGTTTGTCGGCACCGTCCAAGCGGCGAATAGCGCTGATGCTGATAACATCACATTTTTCAGCGGTTATAAAGCAAACAATCCACAAGACGTATTACGTCAAAATGCATCTCGCTTCGGCTTGCCAAGCGATTTGAACAATCTGGTACTTACTCGTGTACAAGATTCACTCACAGGCAAGCATTACTACTACCAGCAAATGCTGCGGGGTTATCCTGTCGACCGGGCCGAGATCATAGTCTCCATTAGCAAAAATGGCGAAGTGCAAAAAATCTATAATGAGACAAAACACATCTCAGACAAAATGGATGCCAATGCCGTAAATCAGTTGTATGTTCAAAAAAGAATAGATACAGAAAAAGCCTTGGACCAAGCATGGAACAACATGAAAGTCCAACACGCACTCGTCAGTGCGCCAAAAAACGATTTGGTATGGGTGCCAACGAAGGATGGTGTTCAACTGGCGCACAAGATCAGTATTGCGGCACAAATGCCTACAGGTGGTTACGTACAATACCTCAACGCACACACTGGCGACCTGTTGAACTATTACTCAACATCATTGCCACGCGTCGGTAAAAATACCGATCGTAGTCTAGAAGCACGTGCCAATTCATTTGCACCGACGCTAGACCGTCAACAAGCAATGCGAGATTTAGCGGCGAAAGGCTTGACTACGAATGCGAGCACACCAAATTCATTGACGACCTTAGCTAGTGTTGCGTCTGGGATCAATGGCTCAGGCTTAGTGTTTGACCCAGATCCACGTACAGCACTCAACACAGATGCGTTGACCGATACTTCTGCGGCATCTGCATTCGATGCTGCGTATTCAACCAAAACGCTCAAAGATCTGACAGTAACATCAGGCGTCTATAAATTGTCAGGGCCTTATGTCAACATCACCAACATTGAAGCCCCCAACACTGCACCAAGTACCACAACAAATGGTGTGTGGACAGCGAAACGTGGCAACAATGCGTTTGATGACACTAATGTGTATTTCCATATCGATCAAAACCAACGCTATATTCAATCGCTGGGATTCACTGGTACAAAATCGATCATCAATCGTCCTTTGAACGTGGACACCGACGGCGTAAATGGTGATGACAATTCTCACTATAGCGGCGGAAGCAGCGACTACCTCGCCTTCGGGCACGGTTGCGTCAATGACTCAGAAGATGCTGACGTGATTTTGCATGAGTATGGTCATGGTATCCAAGCGAACATCAATTCAAGCTGGAGCGGTGGCGATACGGGTGCGATGGGTGAAGGTTTTGGCGACTATTGGGCTGCCTCTTATTCTTACAGCACACCGAACGGTAAAACCTACCATCCTGAATGGGCATTTAGCTGGGACGGTCACGGTGCTTGCTGGGCTGGCCGTATGTTGAATCGCACCGATGCGAAGTACAATAGTGCAAAAACTTATGGGGCTCACACTTCTGTGACAGAAGGCGGAGTGACTTTCCAATCGGACGAGTTATGGTCCGCACCATTATTCCAATCTTTAGTTTCTTTAGTCGCAGCGGGTAAACCACGCGATAACGTCGACAAGATCATTCTTGAAGCACATTTCGGTTTAGGTGCAAATGTGAAGATGCCAGCGATGGCGACAGCGATTGTGAATGCAGCCAACACACTCTTCCCATCAGACCCAACTTATGCCAATACTTTTAAAGCAAAGTTTGAAGCACAAAATATTTTGACGACAGTAACGCCACCAGGCAATACGATGAGTGAAACTGAAAGCAACAATACGACTGCAACCGCAAACACTATCGCGACCGCAAACACTTTGGTCAACGGTACGATGAGTGCTAAAACGGATGTAGATTATTTCAAAGTAAGCATACCTGCTGGAAAAACCTTGACTTTAACTATGAAACCAAATGCAACTTCCGACTACGATCTCGAGTTGTATAGCAGCACCGGCACTAAAGTAAGTTCTAGTACAAATGGCACTGGTGCAACAGACACCATTACCAACGCCAATACAGGTACAACAGCAAAAGTGGTTTACGCCAAAGTTATCTACTATGCAGGCGGTACGGGCGCAACAAGTGGCAAGTACACCTTGACCGCTGGTTGGTAACAAGCACAGAGTGCGGAATTGTAATTGCGTAAGCAATATATAATTCTGTCTCTCGCCCGCCTCTCGCGTCAAAAGAAATGCCGCTGCAAATATAATTTTGCAGCGGCATTTTAGTTTTATCATCTGAGTTTTACGTCTGCCCCACTGGCGCCTCACCTGCGCATCACCGAAGCTTTACTACCTTAACTACGTTTTCGCTTTTGCAGCAGCCTTCACGATGTGACAATTCTCGCTCAAGAAACGCAAAGCACCGGAGTAATTCGTATCCCAATCGTCGAGCAAATAGTTATTCGCCTCTTCAACAAAGGCACTCCAATCTTCCAACAGCCCTTCTTGCTTCTCATGTGGTGCCGTTAATTTAATCCATGCCACAACACGATCTTGATCCAACCCCTGCTCTCTCACTTTTTTCACGATTGCCTTCGCCGTTTTTTCCGGGATGCTGGTCTTAGCGGGCAACTCTGCAGCAATACATAAAAACAAAGTCAGTAAAGAGTCAACGTCGGTTTTGCCTTTAGTGAGTTTCGCCCATTCTTTAGAGACCAAAGCATCGTATTCCGACGTATCCTCTAATTCATGTGCACAAATAAAATAGCGTTCTTTGAGTTCAAACACCAATTTATCGAGCGAATTCTTTGCGTCTGCAATCAGAGGAAAATCACGCAATTGCATTTCTTCGAGGATATGCAAACACAGGGTTTGAAACTTAACCGGTATCTCGCTATCAATAATCAATTGGTGCGCAAGATCAGCATTAAATACCGGAGACTTCTTGGACTTAGTCTTAGCTTGCTTACGCAAGCCTTCAAGTAAAGTGGCAAATTCAATTTGATTCTCTATTGGTGCATCCGGCTCGCCGACTAAACGTTTTAGAATAGCCGTGCGCACCACAGCACAAGCCTCCACATCCTCTTCTTGTAGTTCGGTTTGCGTTAAATCCATACTTTGACCAAACCAAAATCCGGCTTCGATTTCTAGAGCATTGGCTTGGCGATAAGCTAGTAAGTTTCGATATTCCTGAGGCTTATCTTTGAGTGACCACACCTCTAAGAATTCCTCAACTCGCCCTTTTTGTTCCCGTCCCAATAACGCATATTCAGGTAAAGCAAAGAGCGCTTTCAACAAGCCTGATCCGCCTCGAGATAAGGTCAAAAATGT
>CALKVB010000250.1 GCA_937996605.1 uncultured Oxalobacteraceae bacterium
GCATCTACTAAAGCCGCAACGTGAAAAAACGTTGGAGTACTTTCAGCATGAGTTGATGTACAAGATGCATCCCGAAGCGGTGGAATGGGCCAAAGATCCGAAAGGTGTTCAAGATCCCAACGATTTCAACATCGAGCCCACGATTTTGGGCCAGGTGCCCAAGACCAATGCACAACGATTGCAAGAGCTGGTCAATGACTGGTTTTACAACAAGCTATTGGGCCACCAAGTTCGCGAATATGACGAATGGCTGAGATGGGATGTGAAGCGAAAAGACTTGGAAGATGCTGTCCAAAACAGATCACCTCGCGATCTTCAGGAGTGGCACCGTCTTCAACAGGTGCTGCACATTCCTCCGGTGGAGGTGTCGCCTGCAGTCATTCCTTTTTTGGAGCGGCTGATCGCACCGCCCGAGGAAAAGGAAACAAAGAAAGGAAAACGAAAAAGAAGTAATGAACAACCTCGACCGATCACCGGGATTGTGTTGCCTTACTCGTCCAAAGATCGTCTCCGCATCGAACGTCGAACGGATAGCATTGTGTTTTTGAATAAGCGTCAACGGCCAGACTTGACCGCTGTGCTTCGTCCGCCCAATGTTTTGACTATGCGCGACCCCCAAGAGTTTCTCTGGTTGCCCGAAGCCATGAATCAGATGGCTCAAGATCCCAAGGCATTCTTTGCCGAACGAGGAAAAACCTATGGTTTGTGCATGTTGTGCAATCATCCGCTGACCGACGAAGTGTCCAAACAACAAGGATATGGTCCAGTCTGTGCACAACATTTGCGATAACGAATTGTTCTATTGACGGTGTTGTGGTTTGAACAAGCGAAAGGTAATGTTGATGCGAGGATCTTTCAATCGCATTCGCCTGGGAAGCGCATGTTCCCATCGCTGATTGGTTGGCGCATCCATCAACACCAGCATATTGTCTTCCAACACGATGCGATGGACGACCTTGTAGTCTGCAATCAGACGAAAATCAAAGTCTCTTGCTGCTCCTAGCGTCAGCGAGGCAATGGGTGCACCCGACACCATGTCGTCTTCGTCGTCACTGTGCCAACCAATGGTATTCTTGCCTGTCGCATAATAATTGATAAACGCAAAGTTGAACGCATTGCCAGACACTTTTTCCACCCATTCGCGCAAGGTAGTCAGTAATGGTACTTCCTTTTCCTCGCGTGCCACGAGTCGAGCACCAGAAAACGCGTAGGAAAGGCCGCCCGGTGTGGAATAGACCGCTTGCTCTCTTGGCACTTGGACCATTTTGCCGGTAAAGGGCTGGCGCACCCGATTTTCATGAGGTTGCAAATAGGTGATGACCTGGTCGGAGAAAAACAATTGATGCGCTTGTCGGTGCAACTCGTCGGGCAACACGTTGGGAAACACTCTCAAGTTGGGTTTGACAAGACTTTCATTACGCAAGGGCACCACTCCCGGTCGTTCCCATTTGGTTTGTTTTCGGGCTCGGGATTCTTTTGGAACCTTTCGAGGACGCTTTTGTGTGGCGGAGTTCATGTTATCAACGGAAAAATGATACCATAAAATCAGACGGAGCTCTGATCAGACGAATCTTTGATGTTGCCACCCATATATATAGCATTGGATCTAAAGCAAAGAAGTGAGGTACATGATGTTCTATTATTTCGATTCAGGAAACCAATGATCACCGATGTTCGCAATAACAATGTACGATACATTCTGTTGTTGCGGCTGCACAAGTTGTGGTTGACGCTGCAACTGGGCGTTACCACTTGCTGCTGGCTGAGGGGCACCTTGAACGAACGATGGTGGACGCTGGACATTTGCAGCGGCGATACCACTTGCTGATGGTGGGACACTTGCTGCTGGCTGAGGTTGCGATGGTGGAAGCCTTTGTGGTTCGGGTTTGAGCCAAGAAAAGTACAAGAAAGACGTTAGACTAGCTCCCTGAAAACAATGCATATTCTCCGATGCGAAAAAGATGCAAGTGTCACTCAAATGTTTCGAGAGCTCCCTCACAAACGAGGGATTTTCCCAAGCATTCAAGTGATTGAGAATCTTGATGATTTTTGCAACCACATGATCAGGAATGGGCTTCGACGTATGGATCCCGAAACTGAGATACTTGGCTTGTAAGGCGTGTACCAAAGTTAAACGCTCGTTGGTAATCTTGGCGCGATTGTACTCTTCGGGAAAGGTTGACTCGATGAGCGAGCGCAAAAAGTGGTTCCGAGTGGCTTGCGACACAAGTTCGTTGCAAGATGGGCAACGCGCAGGAATCTTCCGACGCAAATTCAAAAAACATTTGAAGCACACCGAATGTCCACATTGAAACACGGTGGGCTCAAACATCAAATCCGTGCAAATCAGACATGCAAAGTTGGAAGCGTCCACCTCTCGCGTTCGCTTTCCCAGCACAGAAATGATTTCGACATCGTCGGAAGCCATGGTGGAATTTGAGAATTGGACGGAACATTGGTGATGGAACGGCGTTCAACGTTTGGGTCATATGTATATATATATAGAAAGTTCCTCAAAAAAAGAACAGCGGTAGAGACCAGTTTTATGGGCAGATTCCCAACGAGCATGTCCGCTGTGCCCGATATTTCGGTTCAGATTGATTCACTGCTTCGACAGCGCCTCAAGTTTCCAATATCTGTGGAGTTTGCTCGGCCGAATAGGGACTTTCGACGAACGGCACAGGCCACTGGGATTGCGATTGAAGGCTTTCGAATTCATCTGAAGATTGAAGACGACGGCAAAATGCATACTCAAACCACATGGGCCAACAGTTGCGCTCTTTTGTACACCAAGGAGCATCAAATGCATTACATGCAGCCGAATGCATATTCTGAAATCGTTCTTCTGGATGTGGCTCCCACCGTTCCACGATTGCGATTGATGTGTCTTCTGCCCCCCTCTGTGCGCGAAGTGATCCGAGGCGTTTCTCCCCTATCTCCACCGATGGAAGCACAGCTCAATCAATGGCTCAAGCGAATGCAATGCGAGGACTGGGCAGAACAAATTTGTCATGAAACATATCAGAGAAAGCCTCGAAAGCGCACTGTCAACGAAGCAGCAGAGCCGCAACCCAAACGACTCAAAACGGCACCCACACCTGAGCCTGAAAGCAAAGATCCAGACATGGCGTCCGAGCTTCAACGGTTGCGGTTCTTTGCGGCTTCGATCGCTCAGGTTGCGTCCCAACCCATCACGGATGAGGCGCGGTTGTCCATGATGTGTCTGTCTTTGATGCACATTCCTGAGTTGTATTCCCTTTGCCCCACCATCTCTCATTTGGCAGAAACTCCCAACGTGGACGCCAATGATCGTGTACAAATGATTGCGTCACTTGTGCTTCCAAAATTACCAAAGCAATAGCAGTGAATGCATGTTTATCAAAGATCAGATCTTGCAAATGTTCGAGATGTGTCGAGTTTGATAAATACATAATTCTATTCGGATGTTTCCATGTTTTCAACTTTTGGCCAATGAAGATCAGAGCCAGGGACTGCGCCGTGTTTGAGCAATACTTGAGTGACTTTGACGTGTTTTTTCCACAAGGCGAAAAGCAGAGGCGAGTCATTCTGTGCGCGAACATTGGCGCCTTTTTGTAGCAATAGTGTCACAATTTCCGCGTGACCAGCAAGCGATGCTTCCATTAAGGCTTTATCTTCAAGGGTGTGTACGTCAGCGCCTTGAGCCAGAAGCAATTGCACCACCTCTTTGTGGCCGTTCCGACATGCCAAATGCAATGCTTCATCTTGGTTGACATGCAAAAAGGCACCGTGATCCAACAATAATTTGACCATGCCTACAAAACCTTTCTCTGCAGCTTCCACCAAGGCCCAACCGTTGTAGGCGTTGACGTCCGCACCTCTTTGCAACAGCAGAGCCACGACATCATAATGTCCATTGTCCACAGCCCAGCGCAATGCTTCGTCGTTCCGGTTGTGTATATCGGCACCATGATCGAGCAATTCGGTAACTTGTTCCTTGTTGCCTTCAAAGGCAGCTTGGGTAAGAGCGGCGAACTCCATGGTTTATGAGCATGGTTAGGTTTTTGTACGACTCTTTAGGATTGACATTTTGTATATATATATACATAGGATGAGTTCATGAAAGACGTGTCGCTGTGTTGCTGACGTGGGATTATCATGCATCAGAAACTGTTGAACTTTGCGTAATTGTTCTCATCAAGAGATTAAAAATCTTGTGTGTATTTTGACCAACCATTTTACAAGAGTTTCACAAGCACGGGCAACATGACCACGTGTTGGGCAGGGCCAGTCACTTCAAACAACTGTCCATCCCAAGGCATCTCCCATTCCTGAAACGACTTGCACACATTTTCAAGATCTTTGGTCTTGTGCACATAACGACTGAGATAAATCTTGAGCTGTTGCGGAGTTCGAAAATGGCAAAGTTTTCCTTGGCCCCACGCGTCCTTGGGAACCGCAAACGAAACATGCTCTGTCTTGCAAGACACGTTGCCCTCTGTTTTGGTAAAGAACATCTTGCTCCACAGTACCAAGTCGTGATCCACCCGAAGAAAGCGAGACGGGGTGACACCTTGTGGTTGACTGGAGAAATCCACCTCGTTGACGTCCCAGTCTTGATCGGTTGTAGGAAAAATGGGTAACCTGAGAACACGCGCCGCCGTTTGGATTCGCGGAGTCTCAGGAATCCTTTTCTCCTCGAAAATGAGATCGAAGCTTCGTTTATCATTCATGAGCGCGGAGATGACTTCTGCCAGCTGCTTGGGAGTTTTGACATGATCGCGAACAAAGCTGTCAAAGGCTTCCAGGGAAGCAAAGTGCTTGAGATTGCCCGAACCC
>CALKVB010000251.1 GCA_937996605.1 uncultured Oxalobacteraceae bacterium
TTCCGACCGCTGATGTTGTTGTCACGAACCCGACCCACTTTTCAGTGGCATTGAAGTATTCCGAAGGTAACGGTGCGCCACGTGTGATCGCTAAAGGTGCAGATGCGGTAGCGGCCAAAATTCGCGAATTGGCGAAGGAGCATAACGTACCAATTCTTGAAGCACCGCCATTAGCTCGTGCTTTATATAAACACACCGAGTTAGGTGATCAAATACCCGAGGCGCTATACGCAGCAGTCGCAGAAGTTCTTGCTTACGTATTCCAGTTACGTTCGTTCAAGAAGAGTGGTGGCGTGCGTCCAATTGAGCCAAATAATGTTGAAGTGCCCAAAGAATTAGATCCACTTTATAAAGTGAACGAGGTAGAAGTATGAATTGGTTGAAACTAAGCGGATGGATGAGTGGTCCAGGGTCGAAAGCCTTGGCCGCCCCTATTTTAATTATCATGATGCTTGCCATGATGATTTTGCCTCTGCCACCGTTTGCTTTGGATATCTTCTTCAGCTTCAATATTGCGTTGTCTATCATCGTTTTATTGACCAGTTTGTACACAGTAAAACCATTAGATTTTATGGTGTTCCCGACTGTGTTATTGGTCAGTACGATGCTACGGCTCTCCTTAAACGTTGCGTCAACCCGTGTTGTTTTGACAGAGGGGCACACTGGTCCTGATGCGGCAGGTAAAGTCATTGAGGCGTTTGGACATTTCCTGATTGGTGGAAATTACACCGTTGGTATCGTGGTATTTGTGATTCTCACCATTATTAATTTTACGGTGGTTACCAAAGGTGCGGGGCGTATCGCTGAAGTTGGCGCACGTTTTGCCTTGGATGCGATGCCAGGAAAACAGATGGCAATTGATGCGGATTTAAATGCAGGTTTAATTGCTGAACAAGAGGCGCGTCGCCGTAGAACTGAGGTCGCTCAAGAGGCTGAGTTTTATGGCGCAATGGACGGTGCGAGTAAATATGTAAAAGGTGATGCTGTTGCCGGAATTATGGTGACCTTGATTAATATCGTCGGCGGTTTGATTGTTGGCATGGTGCAGCACGACTTAGACTTTTCAAACGCCTCAAAAATTTATGCGCTGTTAGCAATTGGTGACGGGCTTGTTGCGCAAATTCCATCGCTGATTATCTCAACGGCGGCTGGTATCGTGGTCTCGCGTGTGGCGAGTGATCAAGATATTGGGAATCAATTCGTTAGTCAGTTATTTGCAAAGCCTCAAGTTTTGTACATTACAGCGGGGATTATTGGCGGCCTTGGGGTAATTCCAGGTATGCCACATTTTGCATTTATTTTGTTGGCATCGACTCTCGCGGGAGCCGGTTATTTGATGACCCACAAAAAAGAGATCGAACCACAAGCGGATGGAAAGCTCGAGCCTTCTACAGCGCCGGCCCCAGAAATGGAGGAGGCAACTTGGCAGGATATCTTGCCAGTCGATACCTTGGGCTTGGAAGTTGGATACCGCTTGATTCCTTTGGTCGATAAAACACAGGGAGGTGAGCTGCTTCGACGCATTAAAGGAATTCGCAAAAAATTTGCGCAAGAAATTGGATTCTTATCGCCACCTGTGCATATCCGTGACAATCTTGAGTTAAAGCCATCTGCATATCGTATCAGTCTGAAGGGGGTTGAAATTGGAGCAGGTGAAGCGAACATGGGGCAATACTTGGCGATCGATCCTGGGATGGTGTCAGGTACTGTTCCTGGAATTCCGACCACTGATCCCGCATTTGGCTTGCCTGCGGTTTGGATTGATGCAGCGACGCGGGAACTAGCCCAGTCCTTAGGTTATACCGTAGTCGACGCCGGTACGGTCGTGGCGACTCATCTGAATCATTTAATCACGTCAAATGCTTCTGAGCTCTTGGGACGTCATGAGGTTCAGCAGCTGCTTGATCACTTGGGTAAAGATTCACCAAAATTGATTGAAGACCTCACCCCTCGATTATTGAGTTTGTCGGTGATTCAAAAAGTATTACAAAATTTATTGATCGAAGGAGTGCATATTCGTGACATGCGCACCATCGTCGAGACCTTGGCTGAGTTTGCGGTACAAACCCAAGATCCAACAGAATTGACTGCGCAGGTAAGGATTGCTCTTGGTCGCGCGATCGTTCAGCAGATCTTCCCAACTGGAAATGAACTTTCGGTGATGACTTTAGACTCAAAACTTGAACGATTATTGATGCAAACTTTGCAGGGTTCTGGCATTGATGGTGCCACTATGGAGCCCGGTTTAGCGGATACCATCGCCTTGCAAACCGAGTCGGCAGCGCAGCATCAACAGCAGTTGGGCTTGACACCTGTTTTACTGGTGCCCGGGCCATTGCGCCTGTTGTTGTCTCGATTCTTGCGCCGAACTTTACCCCAAGTCAAAGTATTGTCGCACTCAGAACTACCAGAAAACAAAACTATCCGGGTGACTAGCCTGGTCGGAGGTCAATTATGAACGTGAAAAAATTTACTGCGCCAACATCGCGCGAAGCCTTGCGCAAAGTGCGCGAAGCATTGGGCGTCGATGCGGTTATTTTGTCGAATAAAAATGTAGACGGTCACGTTGAAATTTTGGCGATGGACGACTCCACGCTTGGCGCACTGGCACCGGAGCCGACGAAAACTAAGGCAAACGATGGTGAGTTACGTTTTAACCCACAGTTAGGTAGTGGAAATACGAGAAAGGATAGCGTTTCGCTTGGTATGAGGCAGCCGACTTTTGAGTTGGCTGAGAGTGGAAATGCAAATGAAGTGGCGCAAATGATGAGTGAAATTCGCTCTATGCGTGCAATTTTGGAAAATAAAATTTCCGAAATCTCTTGGATAAATACCCAGCAAAGAGAACCTCGCAAATCAGAATTGATGCGTGAAATGTTGGCCACGGGCTTTAGTGCAAGCTTGTCTCGTCACATTATCGACAAACTACCTGAAAGTGAACAAGCAAATAATGGACTCGACTGGATCAAAAATATTTTAACTAGAAATTTATCCACCATCAGTAATGAGAATGAAATTCTCGAAAAAGGCGGCGTGTATGCTTTAGTCGGCCCAACTGGAGTAGGGAAAACGACGACGACCGCAAAATTGGCTGCGCGTTGCGTGATGCGCCATGGACCATCGAAATTAGCTTTGATTACCACCGATGGCTATCGTATTGGCGCGTATGAACAATTACGTATCTATGGGAAAATTTTAGGCGTGATGGTGCACTCGGTGAAAGATGAGGCAGACTTACGAATCGCCTTGGCGGAACTGAAGAACAAACATACTGTGTTGATCGATACAGTGGGCGTAAGTCAACGAGATAAAATGGTCACGGAACAAGTGGCAATGTTGTCGGGTAGTGGGCTCAATGTTAAGCGATTGTTATGTATGAATGCCACCTCTACTGGAGAAACTTTGAGTGAAGTGGTTCGTGCTTACGCGGGTGCAGGTCTTTCAGGTTGTATTTTAACTAAATTGGATGAGGCCGCCACAATTGGCGGCGCGCTCGATATTACCATTCGTCAGAAACTCAACATCTATTACGTCGCAAGTGGACAACGGGTGCCCGAAGATCTGCATGTGGCTAATAAACAATACTTGGTCGATCGCGCATTTAAATTGAAACGTGAAACTTCAGCATATAAATTACAGAACGAGGAGTTGCCGCTGTTGATGACACAGTCTGTTTTGCGTTCGGCAAACTTGGAGGTCTCTCATGGCTAATTTTGATCAGGCTGAAGGGCTCCGTCGCATGCTAGAGGTGCCTAAACAAAAAGTGCTGACGTTTTTATCGGCGTTACCAGAATCGGAGCGAAATGGCACGGTAATTAATCTTTCCGCGAGTTTTGCGCGAAAAGGGAAACACACTTTGATGGTTGATGCGAAGACCTCAGAAGCAAGTTTGAGTGCTTGGTTGAATTTGAAAGCCGATCAGACCTTATTGGATGTCGCTCGCCAAAAGCGTACAATGGAATTCGTCATTAAGGAGGTATCACCACGTTTAAGTATTACCAAAGTTAGCCATACGACCCCCAATGCTTTGCAGTTGCCGCAAAGTGGTTTTAGAGAGTTATCAAAGGTCTTCGATATTGCAGCGAGCCGTTCTGATGTGGTTGTCGTCGATTGTGAGTTAAATCAAGATGATAGTTTTTTATTGTCGTCATTCGATGATAGTGAAGTTATTATTCAACTGTCTGCGGACCCGGTCACGATAAAGACGGCTTATAGCTTAATTAAGCGATTACAAAATCGGGTAGGGATTCGTCACTTTGGGATCGTCGTTACGAATGTGACGCAGCAGCAAGCGGACTTGATTTTTGCAAATTTATCAATCACAGCCAGACGATATTTGAGCGTCGAATTAGATCTGGTGGGTTTTATTCCTGATGATTTGTACCTTAAGCGTGCGACTGAATCTGGACGATCTGTTGTAGAAGCGTTCCCTTTATCAAAGGCATCGAATGCATTTGTGCGCATTGCTGATAAACTCATCGCTACTGCGACAAGTAGTTTGAGATTGAATGCTGCTCCTATGTTAGGTGCGCAATTGGAATATTAGATAATTTATGTACACAGCAAGTGGCAAGTCAGATAAGAACTCGATACTCACTGAGCATGCTCCGTTAGTAAAGCGTTTGGCATATCAGTTGAAAGCACGACTTCCCCCAAGTGTAGAAGTGGATGATTTAGTACAAGCGGGCATGATAGGTTTGCTTGATGCTGTTAATCGATATGAAGAGACACATGGAGCGCAATTCGAAACCTATGCGATTCAAAGGATTCGTGGTGCCATGTTGGATGAATTACGCAGTAGTGACTGGTTACCACGTGGTGTTCGTCAAAACATGCGCAAGATAGAAAATGCGATGAATGAACTCCAACAGCGTTTGGGTAGGCCACCGCTCGAGACGGAAGTCGCAAAACATTTGAAACTGCCGCTAGCAGACTATCAAGAGTTGCTCGGCGAAAGCGGTGGACATCAATTGCTGTACTACGAAGACTTTCATGATGCAGATACGAAGGAGCATTTCCTCGATCATTTTTGCAATGATGAAAGGTCAGGGGACCCACTCCAAGATCTTTTACACGGCGATTTTCGTGATGCCGTAGTGCATGCGATTAATGCCCTGCCAGAGCGGGAAAAATTACTGATGGGTTTGTACTACGAGCAAGAGTTAAACCTCAAAGAAATTGGTGCAGTGATGGGGGTTTCTGAGTCACGCGTTTCTCAACTTCACAGTCAAGCAGTGGCGCGTTTACGTGCCTCATTAAGGGAGCGAGCGTGGACCGGGCTAGCCTAATTGGGATTGTTTTAGTTTTAGTTGGCATTCTCGCGGGACAGACACTCGAGGGTGGACATTTATCATCGCTGGTTCAGCCCGCCGCATTCACTATCGTTGTGGTTAGTACGATTGGGGCGGTACTCCTACAGAGTCGTTTGCCGGTATTTATTCGTGGCGTGAAGTTGTTAAAATGGATCGCCTTTATGCCTGAGGATCGCAGTCGTAAGAATGTACAGGATGCCTTGGTTTGGAGTGTTGTTGCTCGGCGTGAAGGTTTTCTTAGTTTGGAAAGATATATCGATTCTGCTAAAGATCCATTCATTGAAAAAGGTTTGAAGTTGGTGGTCGATGGTGTTGATCCGGATCGGCTTAAAGAAATACTCGACGTTGATATTTCGTTTTACGAAATGGAGCAAAGGCAAGCTATAAAAATTTGGGACGCGGCTGGCGGGTATTCACCAACTATCGGCATTCTTGGCGCCGTACTGGGATTAATTCATGTCATGGAAAATTTGAGTGATCCGAATAAACTCGGCAGCGGTATTGCCGTTGCTTTCGTCGCGACCATTTATGGTGTTGGTTTGGCCAATCTGTTCTTCCTTCCGGTGGCGAATAAATTGAAGGAAATTGTTGGTCGTGAAGTTGTACGTCGCGAAATGCTTGCGGATATTTTTTTAAGCATCGCACAAGGTGATAGTCCTCGAATTGTTGAGGAGCGCCTTTCTAATCATCGTAAGTGATAGAACGATATGGCGCGCAAAAAATATGTGGAAGAAGTAGATAACCACGAGCGTTGGCTTGTGTCATATGCTGATTTTATGACTTTGCTATTTGCGTTTTTTGTGGTGATGTATGCGATTTCCTCGCTGAATGTAGGTAAGTACAAGGTTTTATCGAATTCTTTGAATGGCGCCTTTGGTACCGCAATGACTGCTGCAGGTGTGGTGCCTGATCCAAAGTTAAATCAAACAAGTCTGCTCGACCCCATACCTAGTATTCGCCCGAAGCCACCAGAGCCCTTGAGAAAAGAGCGCGAGAGAATGACGGGCGTGGCCAAAGATATCTTATCCGTGCTCGAACCCTTGGTGCGAGAAGGTAAGGTCAAGGTGACGCAATCAAGTCGTGGTGTGGCAATCGAAATTAATGCTAGCTTGTTGTTCCGTCAAGCTGAAGCGAAGTTGAATGCTGAGTCTATTCAAGCCCTGATAGCCATTGCAGAAGTCTTGAAGAGTGATAATCACGCGATCCAAGTGGAGGGATTTACCGACAATCTACCGATCAAGAATTCTAATTTTCCTTCGAATTGGGAGTTGTCTGCAGTTCGAGCAAGTACCGTTGCTCGTTTGTTTATGGAAAATGGAGTCGATGAAAGTCGTATGACGGCGGTTGGACAAGGGCCAAAGTCACCTGTAGCCTCAAATGATACAGCCGAAGGACGTTCGCGAAATCGACGAGTGACAATTACGATTCTTTCTTTGCTGCCCGAAACACCGATTGAAGTTCCTGTGAACGGCAGTGGCCGTTGAATCTATTCTCTACTACCAGCTTAATATTTAGCTTAACCGAAACGCTCAGATCAAGTGGCGGGTAAGAAGGGAATTATTAGAGCAGTGATATACAAAGAGGGTGCTTAACCAGCGACAATCCCACGTCCGCTGTTAGCATTGATACGAGATTGACCATCTGCGCCATACACAGCTGCACTTTGGTCATTTTGTTGAAGTATATTCAAGGTTGATTGATTGCGAGTCATCTGGCGATTAATCAAAATACCATTGGTGCGATTATTTTCTTTCGCCGTTGCTGACAAATCAAGTAGTTTTTGCCAATTTGATTCGACGTTTTTTTGCTCTGAAAGCGATGCTAAATAACTACTCATGCCCTCAGCATCTGTACCAAAACCTGATTGAGTGAGTAGCTCGTTTCTATTCTTTTCTAAAGAAATAATTTGCATTAATAGCGAATTTTTATCGGTAACAAGCAAGGCCAACTTTTCAGGAAGATTATCGATCAGGATTTGTTCTTCATTTTTTAGAAGCTGTACCAACGCGGTCATTAATTCCAACTCTTCGGAAATAATGTCTGCAATTGTGCGTGCGCTGGTTAAATTTGGATTCATGTCGGCTGTCTTCTCGCGTTTAACAAATCTTTGACTGTCTCTAGAAGGCCGTCGGCAACCTTCTCTGCGTCGACCTGAAAACGGCCTTCAGCGATCGCTAACTTGATTTCCTCAACCTTTTTGGCTTCAAATACAGCACCGCTTGCTTGCGTGTTTTGCAAGGCCTGTAGTTGTACCGAGAGTGGCGAAATTTGGACATTATGCGAAGGTGTAGTCGCCACTTTCGCGTTGTCGCCAGCCTTATCCGCGCGTGGGGCAGGGGGGCTGTTCGGTAGCCCTTGGGTCGAACTAAGTGAGTCGTTAATTTTCACGGCGATACCTCTATGGTTGGATTTACATGCATCTACATCCTTAGTAACGGCTCGCTTATTTTAAACTTTAACCGTATTTGCAGAAATGTGATGCGGAATATCTCCAATGAATTAATTTTGTATTTCTATAATGCCACCAAGTTTAGCAATCCCAGCAACAAATTGTCCATTGTTTGTTTTTACTCGGGTCAATTGCCCTTCGTTTGCGTTGTTCAATGCAGTGGCCTCCGTTGATACTTGAAAACCCTTCCCATAGCTGATGACTTTGACAGTTTGCCCTTGTTGTATGACCGGGGCGCTACGAAACATATCGGTTCGCAAGGCGACACCAGAAGAGTAGCTTCCTTGAATTGTTTTGCCGACCACTTGGTTGGGATTGGTGACGACGGTATTCGGTAGGTTACTTAATTCACCTTTAATTTTGACGATTTCATTTGCGCTTAAAACTTGGCCGTTATTCAAATTACTTGCAGCTACGTAGTAGTCACCAATCACGCGCACGTCCGCGGAAAGGAAAATTTGCCACTGGCTTGGATCCGAGCATTTGACACCGACGGTGATTTTGCCCCAAGCCTTGCTTCCGTGCGGGAGAAAGGCATTTATTTTTTCACAAGGTTTTAATTTTAGTCGGCTATCCACTTTGCCAACTGAGATCGATGCCAGCTCGCCAATTTCTAATGTGCTTTCGCGAAGAAAATTTTCAGCTATCTCCCGAATGCTCTCAATGCTTTGATTTTGTGCGTAGCAGGCGCTAGCACAATTTAAAGCGGCAAAAAGTAGAAGTCTAGTAGTGCGCATGATGCAAACCGGATGTCGATCAGAATGGTCAAATTTTAGTCGCGCGAGGCAAAAGCAAATGCAGGAATAGACGGGTCTTTGGCTATTTGCTCGACTTATTAAATAGATTCAGATCGGCATACTATGCATCTATCAAAAACCGTGAACCAAGTGGCTTAAATGTCAGCGGCTTATGGGAAGCTAGGAGTATAAATTGAACAAACTTGATGAATATTTGCGTTTTCATGAGACTGCACTGTCGGTTCGCGGACAACGCCAACAATTGCTGGCATCGAATATCGCGAATGCAGACACGCCAAACTATAAAGCTCGCGATATCGACTTTGGGAAGGCAATGAGTGCTGCTTTGGATAAGGGGGCGGCGGTGAGTTCGCTGAAGAAATCCGATGCGAGTCATTTAGATGTTAAGGGCACGGTAGCTGGTGTTGTACCTGGATATCGTCAAGAGTCACAAGGAAACGTCGACGGGAATACCGTCAATATTGATGAAGAGCGTAATGCATTTACAGAAAACGCTCTACGTTACGAAGCAAGTTTGACCATGATCAATATGCAGATCAAAGGAATTCTTGCGGCGATTCAAGGATGAATTTTGGCTCAGTAGTTGGGTCAACAATTGGGGAAGAAAATGTCTCTATTTAAAATTTTTGATGTTTCAGGTTCGGCCATGAGCGCGCAGTCCCAGCGCCTTAATGTCGTCGCTAGTAACTTGGCTAATGCGGACAGCGTGACCAGTTCAAATGGGCAAGCCTATAAAGCAAAGCAAGTGGTATTCAGTGCAATGCAAAGCGCCGATCCCGCAGCGACCGGCGTAAAAGTAAGCCAAGTGGTTGAAGACGCAACGCCTGCGAAATTGATGTACGACCCTAAGCATCCTCTAGCTGATGAAAAAGGTTATGTCGCAATGCCAAACGTGAATGTAGTTGAAGAAATGGTAAATATGATTTCTGCTTCGCGTTCATATCAGACCAATGTGGAAACGATGAATGCAGCGAAGTCAATGCTTCTTAAGACCTTGAGTCTTGGGCAGTAATTAAGCGAAGGATAATCAACATGAGCACAATCAATACGCAAACGGTCGATCCTAGTGTATTAGCAGCGATGAATGGCACGTCGTCGAGCAAATCCACGGCACAAGCTGCGCAAGACCGCTTTATGACCTTGCTAGTCACGCAAATGAAAAATCAAGATCCGCTTAACCCATTGGATAACGCCCAAGTGACAAGTCAATTGGCGCAGTTATCGACAGTGACAGGAATTGATAAATTGAATGATACGGTGACCGCATTGAGTAATAGCTTTCAAAGTGCGCAAGGCTTGCAAGCGGCGAATATGATTGGTCATGGTGTCGTGGTTCCCGGTAATAGTGTTGAACTCAAAGATGGTAAGTCTGTGTTTGGATTCGATTTACCACAGTCTGCGGATGCTGTGAAAGTCATGATCAAAGATTCTACCGGTGCAGTCGTGCGTACACTCACCTCCAATAATATGTCTGCCGGCATGAACTCGATGACGTGGGATGGAAAAAATGAGGCGGGAACGGTTTTGGGAAATGGTAATTATCAATTTGCCGTTGAAGCAAGTGCTGGTGATAAGAAGTTGTCTCCCACTAGCTTGAGCTTCGGCATGGTTTCGAGTGTGAGTATTGGATCGCAAGGGACGCAATTGTCTGTGTCGAATATCGGTGATATTGCAATGTCAGAAGTTCGACAAGTTTTTTAATCAAATTGGATTAATTTGGGTTGGAGCGCGTTTTGGCGATTCAAGTCATCGTTTTTAGAGGAGAAGTCTCATGGGTTTTCAACAAGGTCTAAGCGGTCTTAACGCTGCCTCGAAATCACTTGATGTGATCGGCAATAATATTTCAAACGCCAATACTGTTGGATTTAAAATGGCACAGGCGCAATTCTCAGATGTGTTCGCGAATTCTCTGAGCGGAGCGGGAACCAGTGGCGTTGGTATCGGTGTCAAAGTGCAGGCAGTGCAGCAGTTGTTCACGCAAGGGAATATTAGCTCAACCAATAACCCTTTGGATATCGCGATTAACGGCGCGGGTTTCTTTAGGATGTCAACCAACGGTGCCATTACTTTTAGTCGAAATGGACAGTTCTCACTCGACAAGAACGGTAATATCGTCAACGCACAAGGCGCGAATTTGACTGGATATGCGGCTGATACGAACGGGGTTTTGTCAACCGGTTCTGCTGTCCCGCTTACCATCAATACATCCGATATTGCACCAAAACAAACTGACACCGTAAATGCATTACTCAATTTAGATTCACGCTCGCTAGTTCCCGGTACACAGGTGCCGGTTGCCATTCCACCAGTGATTATTCCGATCGCGTTTTCCTTGACCGATCCGCTGTCCTACAATAACGCGACTTCGGTTGCGGTATTTGATAGCTTGGGTAATTCACACGTCTTACAAACTTTCTTTGTTCGTGTTGATCCAGTGACACGTCCGCCCGCGGCAGGTTCGACTGCGGAATGGGATGTGTTTGCCGCAGTGGATGGAGTGTTGATTGCTGGGCCAGCAACGACTCCAGCAAATGCGATCGGCACTATTGGTTTCGATAGTCTAGGTAAATTGACGGGAGCGACTCCACCATTTGCGGCGACGGACCCGAACGCCTTCTCAATTGCGATCCCTGTTAGTACTGGTGCGATTTCACCAATTTCTACTCCAACTGTGAAATATGATCTAACCGGGACCACGCAATATGGGGCTGCATTTAGCGTCAATTCGATCAAACAAGATGGTTATACCTCAGGTAAATTATCCAAATTTAATACTTCAAAAGACGGCACGATCGTTGGCAGCTATACCAATGGCAAGACGGCGGTGCTTGGTCAAATTGCATTAGCGAATTTTACAAATCCAAATGGTTTGCAATCGCTCGGCGATAACCAATGGACCGAAACGGCATCTTCTGGGCCAGCTTTAGTTGGTCCTCCAGGTTCAGGAAGTATGGGGGTACTGACCTCAAATGCAACGGAAGATTCAAATACAGATTTAACTGGTGAATTGGTGAACATGATCACGGCACAACGCGTTTATCAAGCGAATGCGCAAACCATTAAGACTCAAGATCAGATCCTCCAAACATTGGTGAATTTGCGTTAATTCTGAAGTTGCTTGGTGAGACAAATATTTTGGTGGGGTTGATTTATGGATAGGCTGATTTATACGGCAATGACAGGTGCCAAGCATTTGCTAGAGCAGCAAACGACCAACTCCCACAATCTTGCCAATGCGACGACGACGGGATTTAAGGCGCAACTCGATTCGTTTCGCGCGGTACCTGTTATCAGTGACGGATTAGCAACGCGCGCGTTTGTTGTTGATGCTACCGTCGGTACCGATTTTTCGACAGGTGTTTTGCAGCAAACTGGCCGAGACCTTGACGTGGCAATACAAGGGAAAGGTTGGCTAGTGGTTCAAGCAGAAGACGGGACGGAGAAAATGACTCGTCATGGTAGTTTGAAGATTAGCGAAAATGGGGTCTTGCAGACGCAAAATGGTTTGCAAGTTGTTGGCGAAGGTGGGCCGATTACGATTCCTCCTGAGGTCACCATTGCGATCGCAAAAGATGGGACGATTTCGACTGTACCGATGGGAACAAAACCGAATGCGGTGCAAATTATCGGGCGCTTAAAGTTGGTTAATCCTCCAGAAAATAATTTGGTCCGCAGCAATGATGGGTTGTTTGTGACGAAAGATGGCGTGATACCCGATGCTGATGCTGCGGTTACAGTGACCGGCGGTGCACTTGAGGGAAGTAACGTCAACGTCGTGGATTCGATGGTCAATATGATTAATCTCGCTCGGCAATTTGAAATGCAAATGAAGTTACTCACCAATGCAGAGAATAATGAGACGAAAGCTAGTCAGATTCTCGCTTTGAGTTAAGGCAAGCTGTTGCACAATTAGCGTAGAAATTAAATGAGTATTGGGGGAGAGGCAAAATGATACGTTCACTTTGGGTCGCAAAAACCGGTTTGGATGCACAGCAAACGCAGATGGATGTCATCACGAATAATCTGGCGAATGTGAGCACGAATGGTTATAAACGTTCACGCGCCGTCTTCGAAGATCTCTTGTATCAAACGGTACGTCAACCTGGTGCACAGAGTTCGCAGCAAACTCAGCTTCCCTCTGGTTTGCAATTAGGTACCGGTGTTCGTCCAGTTGCGACTGAACGTATTTTCACCCAAGGTAATTTGCAGCAGACCGGAAATAATAAGGATCTTGCAATAAATGGCCAAGGCTTCTTTCAAGTATTAATGCCGGATGGAAGTACAGGCTACACCCGTGACGGTTCGTTTCAAGTCGATAATCAAGGTCAATTAGTCACATCAAGTGGATTTGTGATTCAGCCAGCGATAACTATCCCATCAAATGCATTATCAATTACCGTCGGTCGGGATGGCACAGTATCGGTAACCCAACCAGGTTCTCCCGCTCCGGTGCAGGTCGGCTCGATTCAATTGTCGACCTTTATTAATCCGGCTGGTTTGCAAGCGCTAGGCGAAAATTTATACGTAGAGACCGCTGCCTCAGGTAATCCAGGTACGAATACGCCTGGCACAAATGGTGCAGGCTTGATCGTACAGGGCATGGTGGAAACCTCAAATGTGAATGTAGCTGAGGAACTCGTGAGCATGATTCAGACACAGCGGGCGTATGAAATAAACAGTAAGGCGATCACGACCTCGGATCAAATGTTGCAACGATTATCACAGCTTTGATCGCTGATAATTTCGAGCTAAAAGGTTAAATGATGAAGCGAATTGACTTTATTTTGTCGGTCTCCAGTCTGCTCAGTCTTGTGGCATGCGCTGTTACACCAACTCCCATTGTGCAACAACCGGGCATGGTTCGCGCGCAGACCGCAAAGAATCAAAAAGAAGCGAATGGTGCGATCTTTCAGGCAGCCTCTTATCGACCACTCTTCGAAGATTACAAGGCGCGCTTAATTGGTGATGTGTTGACAATTGCAATTAGCGAAAATACGTCTGCGGCCAAGGCTGCCGCTTCTTCTGGTAGTAAGGCCGGTGGTGCAAACTTTTCAGCGCCGACTTGTTCGGGATTCCTGCGACAACGACCGCAAAAGCTTCTATTTCAACCACAGCATCGACAAAGTTTGATGAGAAGGGCGCAGAGACAGCCAGTAATACCTTCACTGGTACCATTGCTGTGACAGTCGTTGATGTGCTGCCAAATGGCAATCTCTTGGTCAGTGGTGAGAAGCAAATAGCGTTTAACAAAGGAGCCGAGTACGTGCGCTTTTCTGGCGTAGTGAGTCCACAAAATATTTCAGCTGCTAACACTGTGTCTTCGACACAAGTTGCAGATGCGCGTTTCGAATATCGCTCAACTTCTCATGTTGATTTGGCAGAAGCCAACTCTCTCTTGACTCGGTTTTTCTTGAGCTTTTTACCGTTTTAAGGATGCCTACCATGAATACTTTGCAGCGTTCATTAAGGAAAACAGGAGTCGCCTTACTGCTGATCCTATGCGGTTTATCAAGTTCTTCTGCTTACGCTGAAAGATTAAAAGATATCGCAGGAATTCAAGGCGTTCGACAAAATCAATTGATGGGATATGGTTTGGTGGTTGGCTTGGATGGAAGCGGCGATCAAACTACACAGACGCCTTTTACAGTGCAAAGCATTATCAGTATGATGCAGCAGATGGGGGTCACGATGCCTGTCGGTACCAGCCTGCAACTTAAGAATGTCGCAGCGGTAATGGTGACAACTTCTTTACCACCTTTCTCACAACCAGGCCAAACTCTTGATGTAACAGTATCCTCAATGGGGAATGCAAAAAGCCTCAGAGGAGGCACACTATTGATGACGCCTTTGAAAGGCGCTGATAATCAGATCTATGCAATGGCTCAAGGCAACGTGTTGGTCGGTGGAGTCGGTGCTTCCGCCAATGGCAGCAAAGCGCAAGTGAATCATTTAAGTGTTGGACGGATATCGGGAGGTGCTACGGTTGAGCGTGCGGTGCCTTCACCCTTGGGCCAAGGAAATACAATACAACTTGAACTCAATACTGCTGATTTTTCCACAGCGACAAAAGTGGTCGAAGCGATTAATGCAAAATTTGGCGGCGATACCGCGGCAGCGGTGGATGGTCGTGTGATACGAGTTAAAGCACCTATGCAAAATGATCAAC
>CALKVB010000252.1 GCA_937996605.1 uncultured Oxalobacteraceae bacterium
CCTGAAGAAGGGCGGCGAGAAGCATTCGCCGAATGCCAAGAGCTGGACCGACCGGGTCAAGGACCTGTTCAAGTAAGGCAGCCTCACCCCGCTGCAGGCCCGCCGGCGCCCCGCCGCCGGCCGACGCAGGCAATGGCGCTGGCAGAATTGAAACGCTACCCTGAAGCCTTGGTCGCATACGAGAGATCTTTGCAAGCCTCACAAGATGCAAACTTGCCGAGATTAGAAGCGCTTACCTTGAGTAATATTGCAGATCTCTACTTGCGCACACATAATTTTGTGAAGGCGGAGATGGTCGCTCGTCAAGCTTTGAAAAAAGCGCAAGATATTAATGATGAACTCGCAATCTATAACGCCAAAGCAAACATTGGCTTTGCGCTTGGCGGTCAGTACAAAATCAATCAGGCGATGGAATATTTGAATCCAGTCTTGGCACATTCACGTGAGTTGGGTGATAAGGCCGATATTGAAGCTACGGTAGGCGAGATCGGAAGAATGTTGGAGCGTGCAAAGATGTACAAAGAGGCGCTCGAATATACTCGTGAGCAGCAGAAATTGAGCGACGAATTGTTCCGTGCTGACCGTGCGAAAACCGTAGCGACATTGCAGGAACAGTTCGATGCAGATCAAAGGCAGAGACAGATTGAATTATTGGCTCGCGAAAATCAAATCAAAGATGCTGATTTGAAGAATGGCAAACTGCGACAAATCATTACTCTGCTTGGCGCGACGGTTACCATTTTCGTCGGCATTTTCATTTATATGTTGTACCGAAAAGTGAAGCAGACTAATGCGAAGCTTGAAGAAGTGAATCAGCAACTTGAATTCCACTCGGTTCGAGACCCTTTGACAGGCTTACATAATCGTCGATCATTCTTGGAATTGATGAAAACGCGTGGTGAGAATGTTGATAATGACCGACGTGAGTCCGATGGTTCGAACCCTGACTGTCTGATGATTTTGGATATCGATCACTTTAAGCATATCAATGATACCTGGGGGCATGCGGCTGGTGATGCGGTACTGGTAGAAGTTGCCAAACGCTTGCGCAGCGCCGTCCGTGATTCTGACCAAACCATGCGCTGGGGAGGAGAGGAGTTTTTAATCTATTCACCTCGTACGCGCCCCAACCAGTTGACCCCGATGGTGGAGCGCGTATTGCGCTCGGTCGGCTCGGCTCCCGTGGTTGTCGGCAATCACACAATTCCTGTGACGGTGAGTGCAGGCTATATTTCTTTACCTTTCTCGGGCGTGCCTGAGCAGCAGTGCAATTGGGAAAAGGCCATGCAATTCGCAGACATGGCACTCTATCTTGGCAAGGTCAATGGAAGAAATCGTGCTTATGGTTTAATCTCTTTACTGCAACCTGCCGAGGTGGCATTGCCGATGTTAGAGCAAGATTTCTCCGAGGCAATAAAGAAGGAAATGGTCGAGGTAGTGATTGTGAACGGCCCCAAGACCGAAACAGTGAAATAAGGCTTGAACGAAATTTTGCTTTAATTATCATTTTCTGAAGTGAAGTCGAAAAAAAATCAGAAAAAAACCGCAAGCCCCTAGACAAAGTCCAAAGTCTCTCCTATAATCTTGTTTCTGTATTCGTTGGTGACAAAACGAACAGTTATTTGAACTAAGCAATGAATTATGGGTGCTTAGCTCAGTTGGTAGAGCGGCGCCCTTACAAGGCGTAGGTCGGGAGTTCGAGCCTCTCAGCACCCACCATCAAATAACTGTGAAAATACAAAAACGTTTCTAAAACGGAGTGGTAGTTCAGTTGGTTAGAATACCGGCCTGTCACGCCGGGGGTCGCGGGTTCGAGCCCCGTCCGCTCCGCCAAGTTGTAAGAAAAAACGCGCTAAGGCGCGTTTTTTTTCGTCCGTTGCTTTTGCAAAGACGCATTTCAGGTTTTCAATTGGCCATAAAAAAGCCGGGCGAACCCGGCTTTGCGTGATGTCTATTCGACTTATGCTGCTAATGGATCGGCTAACTCACCGCCCAATGAATACACGATATCGTCCAGCATTGTTGCCAATTCTGACGTCATCAAGACAAAATCAGCGTCGAAACGCTCATCTTCATCCGCAGTTCTTTCCTTATCCTCACTCAGAATTTCAAGTGGCTTAATACGTTTGATCGCTAGGTTTTCCGCCAACACAAAAGAAATTTTGTCGTCCCAGGTCATTGCAAGCTTAGTGCATTGCTTGCCAGACGCGATATGTTTTTGTACGTCATCAGGATCGATAGAATGGCGAACATAGCGCACAGTTGCCTTGTCTTCGGTGTGGGCGCGTAGTTCGGTGTCTTGGTCAATCGTAAAGCCTTTGGGTGCTTCATTACCAGCTAACCAATCGGTCATTGCAGTGGCGGGTGAGACCTTGGTGCGTAGGCTTTCGAGTGGAATTTTGTCGCATTTCAAAAGTAATTTGATCACTTCATCGGCTTTGCTTGGGCTAGAGCTGTCGATGACTAACCAACCATGCACAGGGTCTATCCACACCCAAGTTTGGCGAGTAATGGCAAAGGCGCGTGGTAAGAGTTCATCGGTAACGCGTTCTTTGAGTTCCTTCATGGCTTTGCGTCCAGGTGCAAAACCTTGTTGCTCTTCCAATTCTTTGGCTTTGGCTTTGGCAACTTGGTTGATGACGGACGAAGGCAAAAGCTTTTTCTCAGTCTGCAACAATAAGAGAAGTTGTTGATTGACGCTATGCACTAAGCGCTCATTATTGCGCGGCGAGGCCCATCCTTCACTTTGCATATCGCTAGAGCCGACGTTCGCAAATGATTGCGAAGCTAATTGCATATTCAATTGATCAACATCGACCTTCCAAGGGGCGGGAAGGCGGAAAACTTGCAAATTCTTAAACCACATGTGTAATCCAATGAGAAGCAAAAGCGGCTCATTCTACACGTTTGTTATTCAGCTTTCGCGGCTTATTGTGGGTTTTTGTTGCTTTCGGATTGGAGTAAGTTGATGCCAAGTCTAAAGTGCTTGAAATGTGCCTAAGTTCAGCGATTTCGAAGCGGAAAAGGCAGGTGTTCCTTATATTCCAGTTAAAAACGATCGCTCGTCCTAGGGCGAGCTCAATTTCATTGTAAGCAAGAGGTATAATGTCAGATCATTTTATTGACAGCTGGCGCGCGAGTGAAGTGCGCCTCAACTAAGAATAGATTTAAAGCCATGTTAGCTCAGCAAAAACAAGACATTCTCGAAGCCCTGAAGTTGGCCGTCGCGCCTATTATTGCAGGCACTGAACTTAATCCTGTGATTGCCTTGGAGCGCCCACGTGATCCATCACACGGTGACATTGCTTGTAATATCGCGATGCAAATTGCAAAGCCACTTAAGAAAAATCCACGTGAATTAGCGCAAGCGATTGTTGACGCTTTGTTAGCGCAGCAGAACCCTTTGATCGCCAGCGCAGAATTGGCTGGTCCTGGCTTCATTAATTTGCGCGTGACAGCAGCGGCTAAACAAGCGGTGGTAAAAACCATTTTGCAGCAACAAGCGCAGTTTGGTAAGGGTAGCAAGGGTAATGGTAAGAAAGTGATCGTGGAATTCGTATCGGCGAATCCAACGGGTCCTTTGCATGTGGGGCATGGTCGCCAAGGTGCTTTGGGCGATGCCTTGTCTGCTTTGTTAGAAGCACAGGGTTTCGCGGTGACGCGTGAGTTTTACTATAACGATGCCGGCGTGCAAATTGGTAATTTAGCGCTGTCAGTCCAAGCACGTGCGAAAGGTTTTAAACCAGGCGATGCAGAATGGCCCGAATCGGCTTACAACGGCGAATACATTGCTGAAATCGCGCAAGACTTCTTGGCGAAAAAGACCGTGTCCGCCAGCAATGGTGTGCCAGTGACGGGCAGTGGTGATGCAAACGATATTGAATCGATTCGTCAATTTGCCGTGACCTATCTGCGTAACGAACAGGACATCGATTTATTAGCGTTTGGTGTGAAGTTCGATAATTATTATCTTGAATCGTCTTTGTACTCGGATGGTAAAGTGGAAGCAGCGGTTGCTGCTCTGATCGATGCTGGCAAGACTTATGAACAAGATGGTGCCTTGTGGTTGCGTACGACCGAATACGGTGATGACAAAGACCGTGTCATGAAAAAATCTGACGGCACTTATACTTATTTTGTACCAGACGTTGCATATCACATCGTTAAATGGCAACGCGGTTACAGCCAAGCGATCAATGTACAGGGTAGTGATCATCACGGCACTATTGCTCGCGTCCGCGCTGGGCTGCAAGCGGTCAATGTGGGTATTCCTCAAGGCTATCCTGACTATGTTTTGCATAAGATGGTCACGGTCATGAAAGATGGTGAGGAAGTTAAAATTTCTAAACGTGCGGGTTCGTATGTGACGGTGCGTGATTTGATTGAATGGTCTGGCGGTGGCGATGTTGTTAAGGGGCGTGATGCTGTTCGTTTCTTCTTGATTTCACGTAAGGCAGACACCGAATTCGTATTCGATATCGACGTTGCCTTAGCAAACTCAGATGAAAATCCTGTGTACTACGTGCATTATGCGCACGCGCGTATCTGCCGTATGTTGGCGCAATACAGTGAATCCGAGGCTGATTTGGACGCCTTGAAGGAAGTTGATTTGTCACCGTTGACCGCGCCACGTGAAGCCTCGTTGTTGCAAAAGCTCGCTGAGTATCCAGAGATGTTGGAAAAGGCTTTGGACGAATTAGGCCCGCATCAAGTGGCGTTTTATTTGCGTGACTTAGCTGGTGAGTTGCACAGTTATTACAATGCAGAACGTGTATTGGTCGATGATGTGCCAACCAAGATGGCACGTCTTGCGTTGATCTTAGCAACCCGTCAGGTGTTGAGAAATGGTTTGAGTTTGATTGGTGTCTCTGCACCAAATCAAATGTGATTGGGATGCAAGCGACATCAGCAAACTCTAGGAAAACTATTGAAATTGAAATGACAGGAAGAATATGAAGCAAAACAGAATGCGTACCCAGTTAGGAAATACGCTAACCGGATTCATCATAGGCTTGGTAATAGGTTTAAGTATTGCGGTCGTTGTCGCATTGGTGATTAACAAAGCGTCGACGCCATTTACGAACAAGAACGGTAAGGCTGATAAGACGGATGTTCCTGCGACGCAGATGCAAGATCCCAATAAGCCTCTATATGGAAACAAAGATGCTGTTGTGCAGGCTTCCAAAGAGATTGCTGCAAGTAAGGCAGTGGAAGCGGTCAAAGCGGTGAGTACCTCGAAAGCAACCGAGAGTACTAGTGCGTCGGTGGCGGCGAAGAGCGAAGCGGATGAGAAGTATATTTATTTCCTACAGATCGGCGCGTACAAAGACAATGCCGATGCGGAGAGTGCGCGAGCGAAATTGGCTTTGGTTGGAGTTGAAGCGAGCGTGACCGAAAAGAGCGGAGACGGTGCGACCTTACACCGTGTTCGGGTAGGGCCTTTTGATAGTGTTGAGACGATGAATAAAATGCGCAGCAAGCTGTCAGAAAATGGCGTCGACGCGGCGATTGTTCGCTCCGCTAAGTAAAACTTTTGTCAAAAAAATTGAGGCTATTATGCAATTGATGCGTCGTTTGTTGTTATTGGGTCTGAGTACACTGGCGTTCAGTGCGAATGCACAAACAGTACCGCAAGCAGGTAATGAATATCGAGTTGCCGATCAACCGCAGGCTGTGACTACAGGTAAAAAAGTTGAAGTGACGGAATTTTTTGGTTATTTCTGCCCTGGTTGCAATGCTTTCGAGCCTTACTTTGAAGAGTGGATCAAACGCCAAGGCGATCGTATTGTTGTGAAACGTTTTCATTCCGATTTGCATGACGTTACGACACAGCAAAAGCTTTACTTCACATTAGAGGCGATGGGAAAAGTCGATGAATTGCAATTGAAGGCATTCAATGCATTTCATATCGATAGAAATCGTTTGTCGACGGATGCGGAAGTGATGAAGTTTGTCGACAAGCATGGTCTCGATAGAAAACGTTTTACAGAGTTGTATACCAATGCGTTTGTGATGGATAGCAAATTACGAGGCGTCAAACAATTGCAGAGTGCGTATAAGATAAATGGTATTCCTACCGTAGTTATCGAAGGTAAGTACATCGTATCGCCCTTAGAGGTTTCCGCAAAAGCGAAGTCGAGTGACAACTCGCCTCGCGCCGGTTTAGCGGTAATGGATTATTTGGTTGATAAAATTTATAAAGAAAAGAATCCGACTACAGCCATAACTGCGCCAGCTACTGTCTCGAAAAAGAAGTAATGCATAATGATCTCGGTTTATAAAACGAGAGGTGCTTGAAACCATGAGAAAAAATCCGTCGCAGCGACGGATTTTTTTTGGTATGAATAATTGAAATTTGTTGTGAATGAGGTCTACATGCAAAATGTTTTTATTACGGGTGCGTCCTCAGGCCTAGGCGCAGCACTTGCCGTCGAATATGCGAGTCGAGGAGCTCGTCTTGCATTAGTCGGACGCCGCCGCGCTGCGCTCGAAGACTTGCAGCGAGGTTTGCCAAACTCACAGCAACATCTGCTGTATGTGGTTGACGTGAATGATAGCAAAGCACTACATGCGGCCGCGCTCGAATTTCAACTGGCCTGTGGTGAGGTGCATATAGTGATTGCCTGTGCAGGAATTTCAGTCGGCACGCTAAGTGAGTTGAATGAGGACTTACCTGTGTTCCGTCAGGTCATGGAGACTAATGTGTTGGCAACGGTTGCGACATTCTCACCATTTATTGAAGCAATGAAGAAAACGGCACAAACGCAGCCTTGTCGTTTGGTGGGAATTGCGAGCGTGGCTGGAATTCGTGGCTTGCCGGGTGCGAGCGCCTATAGCGCATCGAAAGCAGCGGTGATTAGTTATTGTGAATCGCTAAGGGTAGAGTTACAAGGCAGTGGAGTGCGTGTGGTAACCATCGCACCAGGTTACATTGATACCCCGATGACGCAAGTGAACGATTATGCTATGCCCTTTCTGATGCCGGCCGAGAAATTTGCTAAACGAGCGGTAGAAACGATAGCCGCTGGCAAGAGCTATCGCGTGATTCCGTGGCAAATGGGAGTGGTGGCCAAACTCCTGCGTGCTCTACCGAATTTTGTATATGACTACGCATTTTCGAAGGCGCCGAGAAAATCGCGCAATCTGGAGTTGTGATTCATGTCCGCACAGCATAATTCTGATCTGGTCGATGCAATCGGCGTCGAACATAAAGTTATAGACCACGATTCAAGCCCACGTATCGTCTGCTTGGTACCGTCGATCACGGAACTTCTGTTTGAATTGGGGCTAGGGAAATGGATGGTTGGTCGCACAGGCTTTTGTATACACCCTAAGCAGTTGGTGCAGACTGTAACCAAGGTTGGCGGCACCAAAGACGTGAATGTCGATAAGATTCGAAAGCTGGCGCCGACCCATTTGATCGCGAATATCGATGAGAATGAGAAACCCACTGTTGAACAATTGGCGCAGTTTATTCCGAACATTGTGGTTACGCACCCTAATCATCCTCGCGACAATATTGCATTGTATCGTCTGCTCGGTAAAATTTTTCGGGTCGAGCAGGTCGCGGAAAATTTATGCCAACAACTGTTTTTGAAACTGGCTCAGTTTGATCAATCGAGGTCAACTTCGCAGAAAACTGTGTTGTACTGCATCTGGAAAGACCCATGGATGACAGTTGCTCGGGATACGTATATTGCACACATGCTGGCGCTAAGAGGCTGGCAGCATTGGGTAAAGAACATGGATGAAAGACGATATCCGAGCTTCGACTGGTGCGACGCCAATATCGATCAAGTTGACGTAGTATTGTTATCGACAGAGCCGTTTAGCTTTAATCAACAACATGCTGATGATCTGCAACGAGAATTGCGTAAGCCCGTGATATTGGTCGATGGTGAGATGCTATCCTGGTACGGAAGCCGCGCGATTATGGGGCTGGATTATCTCTTCAAGCTCGATATTTAAGTACTGAGTATCTGCTAAGTTTCAAATTGGGAGTGTGGACGAGAGAATAGGCGCAGGTCTAGGCATCAAGGTCTACCGCAGCTAACTTTAAGCAGCAATACGAGGAGTGACTAGTAACTAGCAATGGCGCTACGTGTTGGTTTTAGCCATTCCTAAGTGGGGTAATCCAAATGGTGCGACGGAAAGCGTTGCGGCTCTAGTCGAGCCAGCCGCTGTGGTGGCGGGCTAAACTTTGTTACCCCACCCTTGGGGCTTGAGCTCGTCTTCCGTTTCGAATGTTAATAGACTCTAGTAATCAAAAAATATGGAGATAAAAAAAGAGCTGCGAGACGGATCTCGCAGCTCTTTTTTCATGTGCTGAGTTTGACCTCAGCACTCGTTCTACATCTACATTAGAAGCGGTAGTTCAAAGATACTTGATACATACGTCCTAACTGGCTGAAATGAGAACCGTCATAGGTCACCATAGAGTAACGACCATTGAATGTCAGATTTTGCCATTCGTTATGCAGTTTCGCTGGTGTATTGATATAGGACTGACCTTTGGCTACATCGTTTACCGCTTGAACATTCCAAGATGGCGTTACGTTGAACATGTTGTTGACGTTAAACGCCAGAGTCAGGTTCTTGTCGAGTTGGTAGTTAATCGCCAAGTCTGTCAAAGTCTTGGTTTTGAACACCACTTCCAAATTGTTTGGATCGCTCAAGTCTGCATTACGGAACTTGGTTGGACCAAACACAGTGTTATTCAAGGAAACATTAAACTTGTCAAAGTCAGCATCGATACCGATGATCGTTTTGAATTTAGGACGAGAAGTGAAGATCAAAGCTTCTTGTGTGGCATCCAAAATCGACTTGCCAGCATTGGCAATTCCACTTGGATTTTTCACTGCGCCGCTACGTTCATTGTCGATCGTGTAGTTACCGGACAAATTAAATCCAAATTTGACATCCGCTACTTTGATATTGCGTTGGTTGAAAACGTAGTCAATACCAGAAGTTTTACTATCGAGCGCATTGGCAAAGAAACTCAAACCAACCCATTCACGTGCTTTCAATACTTGATCGATTGCTTGGTTCGCATTGCCTGTTGGACCCACTACTGAGCCCAATACAATACGATCTTTCATCGAAATATTGTAGTAATCGAGAGTCAGGCTTGTATCTGGAGTAGGTTTGTAACCTAAACCCAAAGTGAAGTTAGTCGACTTCTCAGCCTTTAGTTTTGCGATGCCAAGTTTTTCCGCGTCAGAAGACACATTGTTCAAGATACCGGTCACTAAGATCGTACCGCCTGAGAATGAGTATTGATTTTTCTCAGTATAGATCTGTGCTAATGAAGGCGCACGGAAGCCAGAGGAGATTGAACTACGTAAAGTGAGCTCTTCATTGACTTTCAGTTTGCCGCTCAATTTACCGATTACAGCGTTGCCAAAATCGCTGTATTTTTCATAGCGTGCTGTGGCATCAACGACGAAATCTTTGCTAACGTCGATGATGCTACCACCGTAGATACCGTAGTTCGAACGAGACCAATCACCCGCTTGGCCACGTTTAGTTACACCGTCTTGCACATAAGTCGCTGGTGCGTTACCTGCATAAGAATCAGCGCCAGAGTAGAGGTAGGAACCACGATCGCCAGCGATCAAAGAATATTTCTCTGAACGGATCTCAGTACCGAAGTAAGCGTTAACACCTTTCGACAATTCCTTGGAGAAATCAGCATTCAGTACCATGTGGGAGAACTTAGAGCCACCAGCATCAAAACGTGTTTGACCATGTTCAGGCAGAACCACACCTTTGAGGAATTTTTCTTCAACAGCGCGATTCACAGAATTCGTTACCGTGTACATTTGCTCGTTACCACCGAAGGTTAAGCTGACATCAGAATCCCAACCTGCGGTATCAAACTTTGTGCCGATAGTACCGTTGTAGTCTTTCAGGTCGCCCAAGAATGTTGGAACATAACCTTCATAAGCGGAGCCAGCTGGGTGCAACAGACCGTAATCAGTTGGGCGCCAGTAAGGGTTACGGTAGTTTGCGTAACTGTCGATTTTTTTGTTGATGTATGCCGCGTTCGCATAAATGTTAGCGCCGCCATCGAGATCGTAGCGAGAGTTGACTAAGAATTTTTGTGCACGTGTATCTGGAGAGCCATTCACGTTGCCGCCGTCTGGGCGTTTTGCCAGGAAATTCTTGACTTGTGTTGGGTCAGCGCCCCAGTAATTGACTTCATCTTCGACTGATAGAATACCTGGGCGATTTGCCAAGGCATTGTGCGAATAATCAACAGTAAAGTTAACGAAACCACGATCACCTAAAGCGAAGCCTTGGTTCCAGCTAACAATCTCAGACTTACCGTCGCCTTTTTCAGTGACACCGTAACGGCCGGTAACGCTACCACCTTCTGGGTTGTCTTTCAAAATAATATTGACCACGCCAGCAATGGCGTCGGAACCGTATTGCGCAGATGCACCGTCACGCAATACTTCAATACGTTTGATTGCATCTTGTGGAATAGCAGAGATATCGGCGCCACTTTCGCCGCGGCCTGGAGAGGTTTGCGTGTACACCAACGCGCTCATATTCTTGCGCTTGCCGTTAATCAAGATCAATGCGCGGCTTGGACCCATGTTACGAATTTCGTACGGATCGAGCAAAGAAGTCGCATCATTAACCGGAGTTTGTACGGTGTTAAAAGATGGGACGCGGAATTGCAGGGCTTTATCAAGCGAAACTTGCGCAGACTTTGTTAATTCGCTAGCGGCGATCATGTCAACTGGAACTGGTGTGTCGATGACCGTGCGATTTGAGCCACGTGTACCGGTGGAGGTGATGGTAACGGTTTGAACTTCGTCAGCCTTTTTCTTTTCTTGTGTGTCTTGTGCGAAGGCTGTGCCTCCTGTTGCCAACAAGACGATAGCTACTTGTACTGCATTTTTTGCGAAGACTTTGGTCTTGGCGTTTTTGTGTGAATCCAATGCTCTCTTGTTCATGTTCTTTCTCTCTTTTGTTATTTTTGCGTTGCCACCTGGGGAGTGTCCAACACAAGGTGATGACTACTAAGAAACAAACTGGTATTCCCTCAAGACCCACTCCTTGAGGTCGATTGATACTACCCGACACCTTTGATGTGCCGCAACATGAACGGAAACCTTGTTGTTTTTAAGTAGAATTATTGCAATTGAGAATCTTTACTTACAAAAGTCGTTCATGTATAGACGACTTTGTGTGCGGCGAATATTGTTTGGAAATCATGTGTTGTTGTTATGTTCAGATGGTATATTTCTGCAATGAAGAGTCCTTAACTCTGGGCGAGGCTGGAAAATTTCCTTCGGATTTGTGCTGTAGGGCATTATCTTAGTTGGCCTGTAATTGAGCGTACTGTCTTACAGTGAAATTAAATTTTCATATTTCTTTTAAAAAAAACAGTGGTTTATCGATCGGGAAAAATCATGCCGCAATTTTCTAAAAAGACCCTAGGTATCGTTTTGTTGTCCGCTGCAGTCGCCGCTGCGGGTGCTGGTGCTTGGTGGTTTAAGAAACATAAGAACACGCGCGCCGTTGGCGGTGATGCGATAGTTAGTAATCCTGATGGTCCGTTTGTGGTGAACAGCTGTATCGCGCGCTTGCACGACGATAAGCCTGCTTTAGCGGTGATGTTCTCTGACAGTGTCGACGTTGATCAAGCCATTGATAAATTGATCGAGGTCAGCGATCTCGGTGATACCAAAGCAAAGAGTAATAAGTCGGCCGCACCAGCGTCTGCCAGTGCTGCTTCAAAGGCGAGTGAAATAGTCAAAGGCGGCTGGATAGTTTCTGATAATCCGCATGTGCTGTTATTTCCGTATGTAAAAGCGGGTCATCAATATCGTATCAATTTGAGTGCGAGTGTCGCGTCTGAAAAGAATAAGAAATTAGATCAAGCGCATACCTGTGAAGTGTTGAGTGATGAGATGGCACCGTCTTATTTCTTCGCCAGCAAAGGCACGGTATTACCCGCAGGATTAAACGGTGGTTTGCCAGTCGTCACTGTAAATATTCCCGAAGTCGATGTTGAATTTTTACGCATCTCACCTGAGAAAATGCCGAAATTTATCGATATGGTGGTGGGTAAACCACGTAAGTCTTCGAATACCGAGAGCGAAGAAGGTGATGCCGGAGAAGGAGACGCAGAGGGCGAAGGCGAGGGCGACTACTATTACGATTACTATAGTTCTCGCAATAAATTCAAAGGCCAAACTTCAGGTTGGCAATTGAATGCCCTACAAGGTATTGCAGAAAGCGTCTATAACAATCGTTTTGTCACCAACGAAGTACCGAATAGTCGCAAAGTGAGTTTCCTACCTGTAGAAAAAATTAAAGAATTGAAGGAGCCTGGGATTTATGTCGCGGTGATGCGTCGACCAGGCTTTTACGACTATGATTATCAAGTCACCTACTTCTATGTCAGTGACATCGGTTTGCATGTGAGGCGTCAAGTTAAACAAACTGATGTTTTCACGACCTCATTAAAAGAAGGGAAGGCACAAGGTGGCATCGAATTAGAAGTGTTGGGAGATGAGGGCAAGATTCTGCTGCGTGGCAAAACTGATAGTGATGGTCATGGTGTGTTGCCGGGCTTGCCGGCGAATGCACGTTTGTTATTAGCCAAGCGCGGTCAAGAAGTCTCGATGATTGCCTTGCAAGAACCGGGCTTAGATTTAGCAGAATTCGATATCGGCGGACATTTGCCACGTGATGCTAAATTATTCGCATGGTCTGGTCGTGACCTGTATCGCCCCGGCGAAAAGTTCGTGGTGTCGATGATGGCACGATCAGCAGAAGGCGTTGCTTTGCCGCCGACACCCATTAAAGTGGACCTGAAAAAACCAAGTGGCGATGTGGTGAGTTCTAGCGTCTGGCAACCGAATAAAAAAACACCGGGCTATTTGCAAGATCATATTGATTTGCCACCTGATGCTGATACGGGAAGATGGTCTTTAGAGTTCCGTGCAGATCCATCAGCAAAACGAGCGGACACCATTTACACCTTCCAAGTCGAAGAGTTCTTGCCTGAGCGCATGAAGCTGAATTTGAAGAGTGAAAGCACGCCGTTGGGCATCAACGACAATTTTAGCGTCGCTGTGCAAGGCGATTATCTCTACGGTGCACCTGCTGCCGGAAATCGTCTGCTCGGTAGCGTAGCCCAAGAACGTACACGTAATCCCGTTGCTAAAGAATGGCCTGGTTTCATCTTTGGTGATTTTGCTGATGACGCCAATAAGAGCCGGGCAGAACTTGAAGAATCGGCACTTGATGATAATGGTAAAGCGAATATCGATGTGCCCTACACGGCAAATGCGAAATCGGCATTGAAAGTACGTGCGTCGTTTAGCTTGTTGGAATCAGGTGGACGACCTGTGGTGCGCTCCATAGAACGTATCTGGTGGCCGGCGAAAGCCATGTTGGCAGTGCGCCCCGCTTTCGATAGCGATGTGGCTCGCGAGGGAAGCATGGCCGAGTTTGAAGTGGTGCGGGTGAATCAAAGCGGTAAATTCGAAGCACTGAAACAAGCGCCATTCAAACTAGTACGTGAAGATCGTCAGTACTACTGGCGTTATGATGCGGGTCGTGGTTGGCACTCAGGTTACTCGGAAGCAGAAGAAACCGTTCACTCTGGTGCGATCGAGCTCAAAAATCGCGCCAAACTCACAGTGCCTGTAACTTGGGGTACGTATCGTTTGGAAGTTGCTGATCCAGAAACTAATCTGATCTTACGTTATCGCTTCTATGCTGGTTGGAATGCGCAAGACAGTGAAAGTGTGGGTAATCGCCCTGATCGTGTTCGTTTGCAGCTCGAAGGCGCACCAGCGAAACCCGGTAGTGACGTCAAACTCAAGATTGTGCCACCGCATGATGGCGAAGCTTTGGTTCTGGTTGAAGCCGACAAAGTCTTGTGGAGTAAGCGTGTCGCGGTAAGCACAGAAGGCACCACAGTCAGCATTCCTATCGATAAGAATTGGAATCGTTCTGATATGTATGTGTCGACCGTCGTGTTCCGGCCAGGCAGCCAAGGCGATAAAGTGACACCCGCACGTGCTGTTGGCTTGACTTGGTTGCCACTCGCCCGAGAAGCACGCAAGCTGAAAGTCAATGTTAATGTACCAGCACAAATTGAACCTGAAAAACGCATGATGGCGAAAGTGAAGGTAGAGAATGCGGGCGGTAAGAAAGCGATGGTGACGGTATCTGCAGTTGATGTGGGTATTCTGAATATCACTAGCTTCAAAACGCCAGATCCGTTTGACTTCTTCTTTGGCAAGCATAGATTCGGCGCGGAGCTCAGCGATTTGTATGGCAAATTGATCGAACGTTTAGATGGTACCGTGGGCAAGATCAAATGGGGTGGTGATGCAGGCAAACGCGATACTAAGAGCATGCCGAAGAAAGTGAAATTGGTTGACCTCTTCTCTGGCCCCGTACAGTTGAACGACAAAGGTGAAGCTGATGTGCCACTGAATATTCCTGATTTCAACGGTACTTTGCGGGTGATGGTGGTGGCCTCCACTGAAGAAGCCTATGGCAATGCCGAAAAGGAAGTGGTGGTCAGTGCACCTATCGTTGCTGAAATCGCGATGCCACGTTTTATAGGTCCTGGTGATAACTCGACCTTTGCACTCGACGTCACAAACATGATGCAGGGCGAACAGAGCATCAGCATTAAATTGTCCTCCGATAAATTGCTGAAGATCGCTGAAGGTGAGCGCAGTCTCAAACTC
>CALKVB010000253.1 GCA_937996605.1 uncultured Oxalobacteraceae bacterium
TCTCGACGATAGCAGCCCTCGCGGCTTTTACATTTTTGTCTGCACGTAGTGCATGCACTCTTGCTTTTGCCTGCCGCGTGGCGGTCTCAAAATCGACTAGCGGAATAGCAATCTCTTTGCCAACCTGTACGCCACATTGTTGCTGCACCTCGGCGGGCATCAACCAAGGTTGAAACAAATAAGTATCCGGGACACGGCGCATTACTGGCAACCAACGACGTACAAATTGACCATCAGGATCATGGTCTTGCGCTTGCTTGATTGGGTTGTATACACGCGTCGCATTAATTCCGGTGGTGCCCGCTTGCATTTGCATCTGACTCCAATGGATGCCTGGCTCATAGTCTAAGAACTGGCGCGCTAACCACAAACCAACGGGGCGCCAGTGTAACCACAAGGCGTAAGATGCCACCGACACTAGCATCGCGCGCATTCTAAAATTAATCCAGCCTGTTGCACGCAACATGGCAACACAGGCGTCGACCATAGGCCACCCTGTTCGACCCTCAACTAAGGCTTCAAAATGGGTCTGATTCCACTCTGCCTCGCGTAGCCCATCATAAGCACGATGCAGGTTCTGCATTTCCAATTCAGGTTCCGACTCTAGCTTTTGTATGAAATGACAGTGCCAATGCAAACGGCTCAAAAAAGAAGCTAAACTTTTTGCTTGCCGCTGATGTAGCGCGACATCGCTCGCCATCAACTCATGCATGCTATTTTCAGTTGCTTGCACCACTTCTCTCATACTGAGGCAACCCAACGCTAGATAAGGAGATAAACGAGAACAAGCTGCCGGTGCGCTCAAGGGTGATGAGATGCCACCGCGATACCAATGACTACGTTTTGTTAGAAACCCTTCAAACACCTGCATCGCCATGCTGCGACCGCCTTGCTGTCGACGCGGCGTATCAAATCCCACCATCCCCAGCACATGCGGTTCTGGCCAAGTTTCTTTCGCCCATGGAAGTTTTAGTCCCTGCAAACTATTCGGCATCGGTGCGGCTATCAGATTGCCACTCATTTGGGCAAACCAAGCCTTGTCCCAATGATCACGCGAAGCCAAGCGTCGCACTACACCATGCTGCGCAAATTCTTGCCACACCACGCCGTGCTGTTTGCACCATCGCGCTAAGCTAAGATCGCGGGCAAAAGTGTGGGCATTGCCGGTTTCTTCGTGTGAGTAAATATGGGTCAAATTTCCAAGCACGAGCTCGCTACAACGCAGGCGTTCAAATACTGTTACAGTTTCGCCCACCGCCAGCTGCAAAAGAGCACCACACTCACGCAATTGCAAAGCAAGATCGCGTAAGCTTTCACGCAAAAATTGGTAATGCTGTACGGCGTAATCTGCTTGCTGCCACAACGATGGTTCTAAAATATACAAACACAGAACAGGGCCGCGTTCGGCGGCAGCTCGCAAGGCGGCATGGTCATGCACCCGCAGGTCGCGTTTGAACCAGACGACAGAGTAGTTCATTTCAATTTAGGAAAACGAAAGAGTCGAGATCAATCAGCGCCAAGATTTCGCTAGATGTAGCGAAGCGCTTGGCTTGACTTCTATGAGATTGTAGCAAGTGAGGCAGCGGTAAATTTCTGGTTCACGGGGCATGTGTCTTTTGCCCCGCTATTACCAACTTCTTTTGCCAACTTCTTTTGCCAACTTCTTCTGCCCACTTCTTCTGCTAACTTCTTTCGCTAACGAATTTTCTCCAACTGCAGATACTCGAAGTTTGGAAAATCTTTGAAGGCATTTTTCCATTTTACTTTTCGAAGCAATTCGTCAATCACGAAATCGGAACAAGTTACTTTGTAGTCTAAAACATGCCGATTTGATTAAGCATAGGCTCAGGCTGTACTTGGCCAATATCCCATAACTCAGCAATTTTGCCATTCTCGAATCGAAAAATGTGCACTACCGCGATCTGCACTTGGCGAGTCGGCATGACCACCCGAGAATGAACCGCAACCAAGTCCGTCTCATGCAATACTCTTTGCACTTCGAATATCTTGTCAGGATTGTGAAGCGCATTCTCACGCATTCCCTCCTTCAGTGCATCTGCATCCGCAGCGAAGTAAGGATTGTGATGCCGAAAATTCGGTGCCACTAATGAATACGCTTCCTCTATTTTCCCATGAGCGGAGTTTTGCAGGAATTGTAACGCTGTAGTTTTAAGTTCTTGAGGATTCATCACCACCTCCTAGTAGCCAAATTCCTAGTCGACAAATAAGAAATCAGAAATCGAATTTATTCCTACAAACTACCGAGCTCGCACCCTTGCCAAATACTTCACATGTAATCGTACGATCGCAACGTACAGAATAAACGGCGGAATACATAACAAAAACAGCCAATAGTCAAAAAAAGAGGATCGTTGTTCCGGGGTAAGCACAAATACGATAAAACCAGCGAAGAAGATCATCCAACTCAACGAAGCTAAAGTCGTCAACCAATGGCCACGCCACAACGCTTGTTTCGCTTCGAGTACGACTTGTGATCTTTCAACTGGGCTTAAACGCCGCAATTCCGTGCATTGGTAAATCAATGCAACTCGACCTGCTTTCGCATTTTTCTCATCCAACAATTGCTGGCGCTGCTGCGACAACAACTCATCAGCGATTTGATGCGCTTGCTCTTGGTCGATCATTCAACTTCTCCTGACGTAATTCGCACATATTTAGATATTAATTGCTCACATTTTAATTTACTTTGTGCTGATGTCGATCACCACATTACCCGTTTTTTGACCGCTAGCAACGTATTCATACGCTGCTGCGATCTCATCTAAAGAAAAACTTCTATCCAATACTGGAACAAAACTCTTGCACTGTAATCGCGGCAAGATAAAGTCCAAGCTTTCTTGGATTGTGTTTGGAATCGGAAAGATGACTTTTCGGCCGCGCGAAAATCGTGTTGTTAAAGGAAGATATAGATTCTGCGCATACCGTCCTAATTCAGAGCAAATATAAATTCCATGGGCGGTTAACACAGGTTGACAGCGTGCGAAGGAATGCGTTCCCACCACATCAAACACAAACTCATATTGATGCTGTTCTGCACTAAAATCACACTCACGGTAATCGATAAATCGGCTCGCGCCTAGGCCGATTAAGAGCTCACAATGTCTTGCATCACTAACAGCCGTCACCTCTGCACCTAGTTCAACACAGAATTGCAAGAGCGCTGATCCTATCGCACCACCTGCACCATTGATGAGTATTTTATTTCCTTTATGTATGCTTATCTTGTTGATGTAGTTGTAGGCATAATGCGCGCCTTCAAGGCTCGCTGCCGCTTGTTGCATACTTAGATTCTCAGGCACGCGAGCAATCGCCTTTGATACCTCAATTGTCATCCTCTCTGCGTGGGAACACAAACCGAGGTCATCAAAACCAAAGACGCTATCCCCTGCCTTGAAGCTGTTTACGTCCTGACCGACTTCGAGAACGACGCCCGAAAACTCCGTGCCTAAAATCGCTCGCTTTGGTTTCAAGAGGCCAGTAAAGAAGCGCATGATGAATGGACGAGCACTCAGTATCGCACAATCAGTACGGTTGACCGTACTTGCCACAACTTGTACCAGAAGTTGATTATTACTCGGCGTGGGATTCGGATATTGCCCAACCCGCAATACCGTTGGTGCCCCATATTTGGGACAAATAATGGCCTTCATCTTTTGGCTTTCATAGAATCATTCTCGTCGTTTGTTCGTGATCGTTTGGTCTGGGTCGTTTGATCTTGCTTGCTCGGTGCTCTTCTATTGCTTGTTTAATGGCTTGATCGCGCCAAAACATCAATCGAGCATGATACACTTACAGTGTAAGTCTAATCATCTTTGCAAAATCTTCACACTAAGCTCACCATGTTCTACAAACACGATCGCTGTGTTTTATACACTCTAGCTTTATTGTTAGCTACTTTGATCAGCGCTTGCGATTCAAAAATCGAATGGAGTGATGGCAATTATCGGTTGAGATCGATAGACACGCCAGAACTTTTTCTGAGCTACACCGACCTCCATGGACAAGACTTGGTTTTGGTTGAGGCTGACGTGGTGGCGATCGGCTCCGATCCTCAGCAGATTATCGTCAAACAACGACAGCACCAAAGTCGTGCCATTTCCTATGTGCTGATCAACAGACGAGATACTGGCAGCGCGACGACCACCAAGGCTCACTCTTTGTTGCGCTTGAGTGAGGCAGACTATTTTACCTATCGCAAGAACGCTTCGTGGCCAACGATTAGTCATACATTTTTCTACCCTTAGCAATGCACACTAGCTCTTTAAAGAATCCCCCATGAATTTTTACTTACTTAAATTCCTTCATCTCACTTCCTTGACCTTACTCTTTAGTGCAAGCATCTATAAGAACATCCAAGTACATCGCAAAACCTGTGATCACCAGCGCCTCCAACAGATGATCGTTGCGGAGATGATTTCGGGTATTACTGCCACCTTGATGGTAATTTCGGGAGTTGCCATGCTGCTTCACGCCTATCCGCAACATCTATATCGCCTGCAATCGACCAGCTTTTGGTTAAAAATGTCACTCTTAGTCGTCACCACTGTTCTCATCATCATGAGTAAAATGACGATCCGAAAGCTCGCGAAAGCCGAACAGCAACATCCAAACCTAACAATCACAATCCCGATACATGTCAAACTGATCTTAGGCATTGATTTGTTCGGCCTTGCCTTAATGGCGTTACTCGCTATCGTTATGGTGCGTACTTAAATGCATCACCGATGGATCGTCATTAACACATATTCTCCACCCTTTACAGAATAAAGAAATCACTGTAGTGCCCGCATTAACTTCGCCATATTGGTTGCGTAAAAATTGGTCTCTGGAGCATGTACTGTGGCACAGCTGACTTGCAGCGTTTCACCTTTAGCTAATTGCAGAGACAGCTGCTTACGTTTCTCGCAGGCCTCAATCAAACTAGGAAAGGCATCAGGGTGTCCAAAAATGGGATGCCCTTCAACCGCCACAACTTTCATTCCTTTCTTCAATCGTTTGCAGGCTTTTAAGTCGTCGATAATTAAACCGTCACTAGCCTCAAACATACTGCTCTCTCCACAATCTTCTGTTACCACCGCAGAGAAGACTTTTTTTGTCATCATGTCTTGCTGCTTTTGATTGGGTGGAACACGACGTGCCAGTCCCGTCTTTTGAAAGTATTCATCCCACGTCTTTGCCATCGGAGTTGCACTAAAAAATAAAAGTGGCAACCATCGTGGATGACAATCTATCCTCTCGCCACACTCGATCGCATCAGCAAAATCGGGGCGCATTCCGTCTTGAATTTGGGCGTAAAATTCCGCCACATTGTTGAGCCCTGCCCTTGAATTTTGACGTGCTGCGAGTCCAAACACATAGGCTGCTAGGCCACAACGATATTCGAGTTGACGGCCTACGATACTCGCCCTAGACAACCCCTGCCAAGCGCGCTGCTCCACACCCAACAGGCAAAGGTTTAAGGCATTATCAAGATCTTGTGCGGCCTCTTGTTGATTCATCCACCCCAGTTGAAGAGCGGTATGCCAACGCAAATACTCGCCACCTCCTTCATGTATTAATCGACTCAAAGGATAGATATCAACCTCATCGCGCTTTTGAAAGCGATGGCTAAATTCGTGACCAACAAAATCATCAATTGTCTTCTTTCCTTCTGGCGTATATTCAGTTGGCCAGTTGAAGAGACCGAGACGCAACACATTCCCTGCATCACCGTCAAATCCAACAGCACCTGGGTGCGGAACATTGGCCGCTGCGATAATCGGCATCATGAAGCGGGCTTTCGGCATTGCAGTGTGCAAGTATTTAATCGTTTGCCGCGAAACTTCTTGGATACGCTCAACATAGGCTGGCGATAGGTTTTCGTCGATATAGCTAAGCACACCATCTTCGCTGCTTATGCTTCGTGTCGACAGTAAAAGAGGGAAACTACTATCCGCGGGTGGTATGTACTGCGCTCTATTTGCCAGCACTTTGCCTTCAAAGGCAAGGTAAGGTGCCATCATGGTGTAACGCATTTCACCACAGCGCGCATCGAGTTGATAATTACTAGTATGGACGTAAATGGCTTTTCCCAATGGAAAAGCCGCAGGATATCCACTCACTTTGTTGACGCTAGCAGGAACCAAGAAACGCGCGATACGGCACTGCGAAGAAAACTTCAGTTCATCACCTTCGATACGGGCACAGTTATCGGCGGCGATCCAACTTTCACGAATTTTCCGTGCCAAAGCTCCGTCTTTATCAAACCGAAATTGTGTACATTGCGTAGGTACGCGATACTCGAGCTCTACGCCTTTTTCTGGCAGCATACGCAGTTGAATCTCCACCTGCGCCAACACTGCAGCCGCATGCAACAACAGTGAGACGCTTAGTAGTAGCTGTACACCTCGCCTAACAATAAACTTCATCATCAATTAAACCTTTGCTAGAGCTGTGATGTCTGCCGCGACAATATGCTTTAAGTTGGCGGTAATTTTCTCAGGTGACCAATCCCACCAGGCGATATCCAACAGGCGCGCGATGTCATTTTCGTCAAATCGGTATTTAATTACACGAGCGGGATTACCACCGACAATCGCAAACGGCGGCACATCAGCGACTACCACGGAGCGAGAAGAAATGATCGCACCACTACCAATACGAACTCCAGGCATAATCAAGGCGTCATATCCTATCCACACATCGTGATCAATCACCGTATCCCCCTTAAACGGCAACTCTCCTGCCCGTGGCGTGACGGTTTCCCAACCACCACCAAAAATTTGAAATGGATAAGTAGAAATACCCGACATCTTATGATTAGCGCCGTTCATAATGAATTTAACGCCACGTGCGATCGCACAAAATTTACCGATAATGAGCTTATCGCCAATGAAAGGGAAGTGATACAACACCGACTCTTCAAAGTTTTCCAGCTCATCTGGATCATCGTAATAGGTGTAATCACCGACAATTATATTGGGATTGCGAAGTACATTTTTCAAATAACAAACTTGCTTAAAGCCTGCCATGGGATGCTTCACTTGTGGATTCGGACCGTGCATAGATTTACCTTTATTCTTATTGATTTCCACTTCTTCATTTCAAGGAACTAGACAAGAAGCTAGATTTCCTTATCCCATCGTTAAAATGTAGGGAATGACATATACTTGAATTCAAACATAGATTATGTTACTTACAGTGTAAGTAAGTCAAGGAGATTGAATTTGGTTACAAAGAAAAAACAAGCGAGGACAGAAAGGCAAAAACTTTCTAGAGAGATGGTGATTCAGACAGCCATTCAATTGGCCGATGCCATTGGAATAGAAGCACTTTCTATGCGTAAATTAGCCGACGAGCTACAAGTCGAAGCTATGTCTTTATACAACCATGTCAAGAACAAAGAAGATCTGCTCGACGCGATGGTCGACGATGTCGTTGCAGCCATGTATCTGCCCAATTGTGACGGTGATTGGCGCCAAGAAATCGAACAGGCTAGCACCTCTGCACACGAGGTCTTAATGAATCATCCTTGGGCAAGTATGCTACTTGTCTCGCGCCCTGCTGTGGGCAGTGCCAAATTAGCCCACTTCAACGCAATACAAGGGTGCTTCGTCAACGCTGGGTTCAGTCCGCAAATGGCGGATCAAGTGCGTCACGTTATCGAAGGTCACCTCTACGGATTTACCTTGCAAAAACTGCTGTATCCAACCCCGGAGGGTGATTATGCGAAAGCAGCATCGCAATTCTTAGCGATGTTACCGCAAGAACACTATCCGCATTCATACGCGCTGGTGCAAGCCGTTGCAAACAACAAATACGATGGCAGACATTACTTTGAGTTTGGTCTCAATTTACTGTTGGATGGCATCGAGAAAATCCTTAATTCAGCACAGGCAAAAGTCACCTCTAGTCCAGCGCCCACAAAGAAAAAGCGAAGCAGCAGCAAACGACACTAAGGACCGAAATTGTACTTGGATAAGGCCAAGTACAATACGGGCAACACCAGCAGCAATGAAGATTCGTTATATAGGCGCATCGCTATCTCCGAGATGATTTGTCGCCCACGGATAACGCGAGCTAAGAAGCTGCCGATGATCAAATAGTAAAGTAGCAGCACGAATACCAAAACCAATTTAACTTGCAACCAAGCCTCAATAGACGGTAATTGCGATCCTAAAATTGCACCACAAACCATCAAGGCCGCCACCATATACCAACCGAATCGGTAAATCCTGCGAGCCAATGCAATGATGCCAATATGTTGGCTGTCTTTACGAATCAACAAAATTAAACGTGGCAAGACAAAACAACAAGATAGCCATCCCATCACAAATAACAAATGCAAAGATTTAAGAAGAAAATACATAACGTGAGCGATTAAGGTTTTTTTAGGATAGAATTACGAACTTACAGTGTAAGTATAAAGCAAGAAGCTAGCTTGTTTGTTTGTTTGCATTAACCTTAACTTTCAAGCCCAACTCCTAGCTTGCGGTTGAAATTTATGTACACAAAAGAAGTCCTACTCCAACCACACCTCAGCCTATGAACCAAGCACATCAACCACAAAACCTTAGCAATAGAACCGTACTTCACTCTATCGTTCTGGTCCTTTTATCGCTCGCCTTACTTTTTCTTACAAGCGCCTCACAGCAAGCCCAAGCACAAAGCATGGAATTTGAGATCAAGAAGGTGGAATATCAAAATCTCATCGCCAAACTTTACCTACCCAAAACCAATAAAAAGGTTCCCGTGGTAATCGCGTTTGGCGGCTCAGACCCAAGCTGGGCACATGCTGATGCGAACGGCGAAATGATGGCAAAAAATGGAATCGCCGTAGTCGGTGTGGTGTACTTCAAAATGGATCCCTCACTACCTGCTAGCCTAGATCAAATTCCAATGGAGTACTTCATCAAAGCAATCGACTACGCACAGAGCGTACCGCAAATCGATGCAAGTCGAATCGGCGTGGTGACAGGTTCTAGAGGTTCAGAAGCTGGTTTCTTATTAGCGATTTTGGATCAAAGAATTAAATCAGTAGTCATCACAACACCGAGTAAAGTAGCTTGGGGCGGCATGACGAGCGCTAGATCAGCATGGACCTATCAGGGTAAAGATATTCCATCCTTAAGTTTGCCTGAGCTTCCAAACGCTACTCAGATTGAGCGCTTTAATCATGCTCTCGCGAATCAAGAGCGAGTCAAGCAAGCCATGTTCGCCTTCGAAAAAATCAACGGTCCTATATTATTGATCTCAGCCGAAAATGATCAAATTTGGCCTTGTACATCTATGAGCAATGATATCGTCGACTATCTCAAACAAAAAGAATTTCGTTTCCCTGTGGTCCATAAGTCCTATCCCACAGGTCACGGCTTTAGCCGCGAAACGGCACCAGAGATTAAGCAAATGATCATCGATCATTTTATGATGACTCTAAAGAACTAAGACGATAAATCTATGCGTAGTTTCGGCCAAAGCTTAATGTTGATCGAAATCATGCTGATCTTATGTCCCATCAGTTTAATTTCACTCGCAAGCTCGCCTTTGGTATTCATGGTGAGCTTGAGCCAACCCGTGCGGATAGAACATCTTCTGTTAGGCATCAGTTTCCTTGGCTGCCTCGGCGCACTCACAGTGGCGTGGAGTATATGCATCAGATATTGGCGCGACGGATCATTTTCATTGAGTGAATTATCCAAGCGACAATTTATCATGGCGCTATTCGGTATCGCTATTTGCTTACTCAGCATCATACTAGCCGTCTTTCATCAATTCACGGGCTTTGTGCTTGGCTCAGCACTCCTGATACCTTGCGTGCACCTAGTTCTTGTCTCCGCCAAAGCCAAAAAGAATTAAGACGTACAAACTTCAACCGTGCTTGTCAATTGTGAGATCACTGCACGCCTTACTGCTAATGCGAACCTGAGCTTCCCCCAATCAAAAACGACACTTTGGTGTCTAGCGGTCTGCATCGAGCGCCACTACATTACAGACTCTCATCAAGTTTTACGATTCCTATCAACTCGCTTCGTTTGGAACGTGCTCCTATGTCATCCAAAACAATACGGTCATTACTTATCATTACGAGCCTAATATGTTTATCTGCATGCTCAACAGTCAAAGTAACAACCCGAGACTTCATTATTTCGGATCAAGACCTTCAGGCCCAAAATCGAAAAGTTCCAAGTAAAGAATTGGCGCCTTTACAGAAACGCCTCGACAGTATCCAATTTTCACCTAGGGACTTTACGATGTCCGATGGCACTGTGATTCGAGGCATCCTACATCAGCACCCACAAGCCCAAGCGACCATTATCTTATACGGCAACAATACGTTCCGAGTTGCCCAACAAGCCCAGGTTTTGCTGAAATCGCTCGCGCACCTGCCGCTGAATATTGTCCAGTTCGATTACCGTGGATACGGTCGCAGCGACGGTACGCCCAGTGCAGATCTATTAAAGTCAGATGCACTTTCGATTTATGATGAGATTAAGACGAACTTCCCAGGGCCAATCATCGTCCATGGCCATTCTTTTGGTAGCTTTGTTGCTGCTTACGTTGCTGCCAATCGCAACCCTGATGCTTTAGTCTTAGAAGGGACTAGTACCAGCGCGAACGACTTTATCAGAGCGATGACGCCGTGGTACGCCAAACCGTTCGTCAGTTTTGACATAGAACCGGCATTGCTCGACTATGACAATCAGTTGATGTTAACTCGCTATCTAAACCCTCTGCTGATTTTGGTGGGCGCTAACGATACGGTTACACCAACTGCTGCAGCCAAAGCATTATTTAGTTCAGCTCCATCACCGCTTAAATTTTTTAAGGAAATCGGTAATGCCGATCATATGAATCTAATACAACAAGCAGAATCACAAACAGTCTATGCCGAGTTCATTGGCAATCTAAAACGCTAGCAACAATCTATTCATACTTGGCTTGATTTTTTCACATCCTTACTCATTACTCTTTAGAACTTTAAAAAGAAGATTCAATCATGCTAAAAAAATCGATTCATTTCACATTAGCCCTCATCGCACTGGCTCAGCTCCAAGCATGTTCTATCCTCTATGATATACAGCAAGACATGGCACAAGACAAATGTGGTCAGATGATGGATCCATATCAACGCAACGAATGCACCAAGCGAAACAATACCAGCTTCGAACAATATGAAAAACAGAGACAAGAGTTGAAACAAAAATAGGCAATTACTGTATTTGCTCGATGCTTCCCAACCCAAACTAAAAAAATAGAATAATGCGTCTAAAAATACTCTCACTGCTACTCATACTATTCGCGATATTGCCCTCACACGGCTTAAGCAACGAACGAGGCACCACCGGTATCGTGTTCACACTCGATGCCGAAGGTATGTTTTGGAATCCCACTATTCGATCTCTCAAGGTCGATAAAGTCTTGCCAAATTCTGCTGCCGAGATGGCCGGAATTAAGGCGGGAGATGAAATTATGGAAATCGCCGGCACGCCTGTAATTGGCGCGAAAAGTAAAGACCTCATGCCTTACCTGCAAAAAGATGTAGGACAAAGCGTGATCATTAAGATAAAGCGCCCTACTGGTGAGATACTCAACCTCACCTTGGTGCTTATGCCCAAATCTAAATAGATTCTTAACTCAACATTCACTCAAACATAAAGGCAAACCAACAATGCTCTTTGCAGTTATTTTTAAAGACAAGTTAAATCAAGTAGAACTCAGAGCCCGATTCCTTCAAGCACACATACAATGGCTAGAAGCACACAAAGAGATCGTTCCCATCGGCGGATCGCTCCGGCACGAACCTGGACAAGCACCGATTGGAGGTCTTTGGATTGCAGAAGCAAACTCCAAGCAGCAACTTGATGAACTCATACAAACTGATCCTTTCTTCACTGCTGGCTTACGTCAAAGCTACGAAGTCTTGTATTGGTCGAAAGCGAATGAAGAACGTAAAGCCTTAATATAAGCTGAAGCTATCCAATTTGCTGGCAATGAAAGCGCACAACAAAGCCAAAGATTCATTTGCAAATTCAATTGGCTCCCCCCTCAGTCCTAGGGGCGCAAAGCGTTAAATCCTGTGTGTCGTTTGCGGGCACCGATGCACCCTCATCTGCAACTTAGCGTTTTCTGCCGCTCAAGCTAAAGGCTTGTTTGCACAAATTCTACGTTCTAATTGGAGACCTCCTGCAAACACGCTCGATCGTCTCTGTTCGAGTGCAAGGATCAGAAGCGAACAACATTTCTCTCGTCAACACAATTTCTTAGGTCACAATGTCTAATTTGTTTCAACGACGACTGCCATCGATTGAAAGTTTGAGTACTGCATTGGCAGTTGCACACTTTGGTTCATTCTCTGCCGCCGCGATAGAGCTCAGTATTACCCATGCGGCTGTCAGTCGACGAATTGCAAGCCTCGAAAACTGGGCTGGCATTCAAATCTTCAAGCGTCACACACGAGGAGTCGTCGTAACAGAGAGTGGACAGCGTGTCTTAGCTCGTCTCGACAACGCGATGTCACAAATAGAAAATTTGTCGATCTCAAAGAAAACAAAACACTTACCGCCCCCAATAAGATTGGCTGTTACGCCCTCGTTCGCGCGATTTTTTCTTCTTCCACGTATCTCGCAACTTTCAGGAACTCCAAACGATTTGCATATCGAATTGTTTGCCAGCCTCAACCATGCTGACCTTCTAGGAGGCGAGGTCGACCTTGCCATACGCTACGGATGTGGAGCATGGAGCAAGACGCACGCGGTACGTCTGATCGAAGATAATTTGGTTCCAGTAATATCAAAAACAATCTATCCAAGAAAATTATCAAACCTTTTGGATCTGCCGCTTCTACATGACGGTGACAGCAGCAATTGGCGAACATGGTGCATAGCGAATGGACTCAGCTATCGACAAAAATCCTCAGACCGCACGCTTTGTGATTATGCCCTAGCACTCGAAGCCGCGCGCGCTGGTCTAGGCGTAGCACTCTGGAACCAAGACCTCCATGGCCTCGACCAATTTGGCCATGATTTGGTGCCACTCGATTCCCCTCCTACAAAAGGCCATTTAGCCTATTATCTACTCGCTCGGAGTGGGAACAATCCAGCCCCGATCGAAAAGCTGAGGCAACGACTCATCGATTGCATCTGATCTTACAGGCACAATCTCGGTAGAAACTAGTTGAATATCGTAACCCGCTGTACGAAAAACGTACAACGAATAGATCGTTGATCGTCTAAGTGAATCAATAAAAAGTCGCTACACTGACCTTTCGAAGTGCTTCGATGCTCTCGACGCGACCGTGGTTAATCACGTTGCACGGAAAGATATCGCGTGATCTTTTAGCGCTTAATTATCAATCGTCGCCCTCCACCCGCAAGGCGATCCCTTATTCACCTCAGGTCAGAAAGAGTAGAGCATGTCATACACCGTAGCAGTTGGCGGCGCCACCGGAAACGTTGGAAAAACAATGGTGGCCATCTTAGAACAAAGAAATTTTCCGATAGCGAAGTTAGAGGTCCTCGCCTCAGCAGAATCCGCTCAGCGTGGGCGCAAGCTTACTTTCCGCGGAGAAGAACTACCGGTTAGCGAACTCTCGAAGTTTGATTTTTCAAAAACCGACTTTCTATTTCTCTCCACCGGTGGTGAGAATTCTCGAATAATATCGCCAATCGCTGCAGCAAACGGTTGCATCGTCATCGATAACTCCTCGGCATTTCGTATGCAAGATGAATGTGCGCTCATTGTTCCAGAAATCAACGGTCAAGAATTGAGTGGATCATGGCAGAAAAAATCTCGAATCTTCCCTGTCGCGAATTGCTCGACAATACAACTGGTGATGGCATTAAAACCTTTACACGATTTTGCGAAAATTCAACGTATCGTGGTGTCGACCTATCAATCATGTTCTGGTGGCGGTAAAAAATTAACTGGAAGGCTGCAACAGGAATCTACGATTGATGTCAACCAACGACAAATATTGCAACAACAGTCTGATACCTCCTTTGCACACGGTCACGACAAACCTGTAGCGTTCAACGTAGTACCCCAGATTGACGTTTTCACCGAGGGTGGGAAAACCAAAGAAGAATGGAAAATTGAAGTTGAAACAAAAAAAATCCTCAATGATGAGCGCATACAGATTAGTGCAACTTGTGTTCGCGTTCCCAGCTTTGTCGGCCATGCGGAAGCGGTCAATATACAGTTCGAACGCCCTATCCCTGCACAAGTAGCCAGGGATTTATTGTCCGCTTTCCCTGGCATCGTTGTAATGGATGAGCAAAGACTCGGAGGATATGCGACACCTTTAGATGTCGAGGGGCGTGACGAAGTCTTCGTGTCACGCATTCGTGAAGACAAGAGCGCACCGAATTGCTTGTCAATCTGGGTGGTTGCAGATAATGTCAGAAAAGGGGCAGCCCTCAATGCCGTCCAAATAGCAGAAACATTAGTCAAGCATGGACTTCGCCCCAGAACTATTTGATCATGCAATTCATATCAGTGCATGCGCCAACATAATTTACCGATCGAGGCGAGCATGCACTGTTTGTCGTTGTGTTTAGAATTCAAATTTAAAAAAATAAAAGGTGAATATAAATTCACAGGTATAGTAAGTAATTAATTTAAAGGTCAGATATATTCTTCTGCTCCAGTGTGCGACGC
>CALKVB010000254.1 GCA_937996605.1 uncultured Oxalobacteraceae bacterium
ACTCTTACCAGCCGCGACCGTCTCTTTCATGGTATAGCGCTGCTCTTGATCGAAATGTATATCAAGCACACCTGCGGTACTCGTCTTTGCATATAGAAAACAACACGCTAGCGTGCATAACATCATTGTGCGCCACAATAACTGGTGCTGAACGATGTTGCCCATGCCACTCCGGTTCTGATCAATGTTGGTGAGCATGCTCATCTCCAGACTTGGTAGGCTTGCCACTCTTCTTCACTACAGCGAACGGAGTGAAGCGAGCCTGCTCAGCTCCTTTGCCAGCTGGCGTATAAGTTAAGGCCGCTTTCAGATCTGCGGTAGCGGCATAATTACCTTGCCCTACCATTTCGTTTTCACCTTGCGCTTGCAAATCGACTGTGATCTTTTGCTTACCTTGAACAATCAATAGACTCGCTAACGCACCTTTGGTGGAAATTGCTTTACCCGCATGATCGGTGACGTATACGGTCACTGGGTTCGCGCTAGTATTAGTGCTGCCTGCTTTCAACACCAATTCGAAGTGATAGGGCCCTGCCATACGCGTTTGTCCACCATGCGGTGATTTGATCGAATCAAAATATTTATCGTCATGAGCCAAGGCTGATCCGGCGCTCAAAACTAGACTTAAACCTGTCAATAAACTCAGAACTACATTCTTTGCCTTCATTGTCTTCTCCTCAAAAAAACCATCAATTTCACACCAACATTTCTAAACGTATTCTGTTTCTATATTCAAAAACCCTCTTGATCTCGTTCAAGCGCATGTGTCTCCAATAATTTTTTCAGTGGTGCTTCTCCCCAGCGCCAAAACATTAATGGCGTTAACACAGTATCAAGCAAGGTAGAGCTAATTAAGCCACCAAAAATCACCACCGCCACGGGATGCAAAATCTCCTTACCTGGCGCATCAGCTGAAATCAACAAGGGCAGTAGCGCAAACGCCGCGACTAAGGCTGTCATTAACACTGGTGTTAAACGCTCTAATGAACCACGAATTATCATGGGCTGTCCAAATTTTTCGCCCTCAAACAAACACAAATTAATGTAATGACTGATCTTCAAAATACCATTGCGTGTAGAAATACCTGCTAGCGTAATAAAGCCCACTAAAGCGGCAACCGACAAACTTTGCCCAGAAAGCCATAAAGCAAAAACGCTTCCTACCAGTGCCAATGGAATATTTCCCATGATGATCATCACTAAACTCACCGAACGATAGCGGCCATATAGCACTAAGAAAATCAGCGCCAACGATACCAAAGCCAATAAGGCAATTAAGTTGGCGGCTTTCTCTTGTGCCTGAAATTGCCCTTCCAAACTTGTGGAGTAACCAGTGGGTAGTTTTACTGCGGCTACTTCTTCACGGATATCGGCGATCACGGCGCCCATATCGCGTCCGTTCGTATTGGCGGATAACACAATACGGCGGCGCGAATTTTCACGATTAATTTGATTCGGACCTTCATTTTCTTCTACCTTAGCCAACTGAGAAAGTGGCACAAAACCGCGTGGTGTCGAGATCAATAGCTGCTGCAACGAAGCCAAATCTCTACCGTTTTCTGGCAAGCGTATTAACAGATCAAAACGTCGATTGCCCTCGACCAGTTGTGTTATCTTCTCACCCTCAATTTGCTGCTGCAAGCTACGCAACAACTCACCTGGGCTTACACCATAACGCGCAACTTGTGCGTAATCGATATTGATTTTGATTTGCGGAATCAACACTTGCTTCTCAATTTGCAAGTCCGTAATGCCGGGCACTCTGGCTAAACCTTGACGCATCTGCGCCGCCAAATTGCGCAATTGATCCAAATCATCGCCAACAATTTTTAATGCAATCTGCGCCCGCACGCCAGACAACAAATGATCAAGGCGATGAGAGATAGGCTGACCGACATTACTATTTGCAGGCAAGATCTTTAAGCGACTACGAATATCTTCGATGATTTCATCTCGGCTACGTTTAGACTTTTTAAGATCGACATCCATCTCGCTGTAATGGACACCTTCGGCATGTTCGTCGAGTTCTGCGCGTCCAGTTCGTCGTCCCACCTGAGTCACCTCTGGCACCTCGAGCATCATTTGTTCGGCCAAACGACCAAGACGATTCGATTCTTCCAAACTCGTGCCAGGATTGAGCACCAAATTAACGGTTAAAGTACCTTCATTAAACGCCGGCAAAAACGCACGCGGAAAGAAAGGCACGGCAACAGCGGCAACTACAACAAGTACCATCGCCGCGGATAATAAACTACGTGTATGCGAAAATGACCACTGTAATAAACGTGTATCCCAATACTTTAATTTCTTTACCAAAGGGCTATCTTCATGGCTTAGTTGCTTCATCTTAGGCAACAAGAAAAAGCACAATACCGGCGTGACAGTCATCGCCACCAGCATACTTGCCAAGATCGACACCACATAGGCGATTCCAAGAGGTGTAAATAAACTGCCCTCGATACCAGGTAAGGCAAACAATGGAACAAACACCAATACCACGATGAGTGTGGCGTACACAATGCCACTACGCACTTCACCAGATGCCTTTGCAATCACCGCTAAGCTCGACAAAGGTTTTTCTAGTTTGGTATTTTCTTTGAGTCGACGCAAGACATTTTCAACGTCAACTACAGCATCATCCACTAACTCACCGATAGCAATCGCCAAGCCGCCCAAAGTCATGGTGTTGATCGACAATCCAAGGTAGCGAAACACTAATATTGTGACCACCAAAGACAAAGGAATCGCGATCAAAGAAATCAAGGTGGTTCTAACATTAAGCAAAAATAAGAACAGTAAAACGGCCACCAGAATGGCGCCATCACGTAAGGCTTCTTTTACGTTATTGAGCGAATTTTCGATGAAGTCGGCTTGGCGAAATAAAAACTGAGGTTTACCTACACCTGATGGCATATTTTTACTCAACTCACCAATCGCTTTTTCTACTTCTCGCGTAAGCTTGACACTATCTGCGGTTGGTTGTTTTTGCACCGATAAAATCACCGCTGCCTTACCTGCATAGCCAGCATCGCCACGCTTGAATGCTGCGGCGATCTTCACATCGGCCACTTGCTTTAACAAAATGGCTTGACCGTTCTTCATCGCGACCACTGTGTTTTGAAGATCCTCTACACGCGTGGTGCGACCAATTTGACGTATCAATAACTCGCGCCCATTCGCTTCGGTAAATCCACCGCTGGTGTTGGCCCCAAATTCTTTCAAGGCCGCATCGACTTGTGCCAGCCCCACATCAAGCGACTGCAATTGTGCCGGTTTAATTTCCACACGAAATTGCCTTACCTCACCTCCAATCGGCGTCACTTGTGCAATACCTGGCACATTCAGCAAACGTGGGCGCATCACCCAATCGGCAAACTCGCGAGCTCGCATGGCAGAGGGTGTCACATCGCCAGATAAAGACTTATCGTCGATGGGTAAAGCAACCAGTAAAATTTCTCCCATAATGGAAGAGATGGGCCCTAACTGCGGTTGCACGCCTGCAGGCAATTGTTCTCGCACCAAATTCAAACGTTCTGCCACTTGCTGGCGATTACGATAAATATCGGTACCCCAATCAAACTCCACATATACAATCGAGAGTCCAACACCAGAAACCGAACGCACACGGCTGACACCGGCCATCCCGTTCATGCTCGATTCGATCGGGAAACTGACCAACTGCTCAACTTCTTCTGGGGCCATACCGCCGGCTTCAGTCATCAAGGTGACCGTCGGCTTATTCAGATCTGGAAATACATCGACCGGCATTTGTCGCATGCTTAATAAGCCGAGCACAACTAACAAAACCGAAGCCGCCAACACGATCAAACGCTGACGCAAACTGGTGTGAATAATCGCTTGAAACATATTCACTTTCCTTATTTGACTTGCGCTAACAGACTCGCACCGCTGATCAACACGCGCTCACCCTCTTGCAGTCCGGATGTAATGACAACCTGCTGCGGATCTAAACGCTTCACTTGTACAGCACGTGCTACGAAGCGTTCGGCTTCGGTGTGCACCCACACCATTTGCTGCGAATTAGGTAACTTAAATAAGGCGGCGGTGGGTAAGGCAACACCCTCGGCGCGTTGACGTTTTTGCGCAAAAATTTGTAAGGTTTGTCCGACCGCAGCACTTTGATTTTTGCCCACAACTCTGAACAACAAAGGTATGGCTTGTTCGCGCATCTGCTGCCCACCACCGACGAAACTCAATTGCAACTCGGGTGCGACATCGCTAGCAGGGTTGGCATTCGAATTATTATGCCAAGTCGCACTGGCTTTGACCAAGTCACCGGTTTGTATCGCTTCGTACGACAGCGCTTCTACCATTAATCGATTTGGGTCAATAATTTCAAATAGCGTTTCACGTGCGTCCACAACTTGTCCGGCCGTCGCATTGGCGACGCTGATCACACCAGAAACTGGCGCGACCAAAGCCTCCATTTTGTACAAGCTCACTTCGACCGCCGCTTTACGTTTGCGCAGAGCCTCAGCGTCGTAACGCGCCGTTTCTATAGTGGCTTTAGGCAAGGCATCTGCCAAAGCCTCGTAGCGCTGCAATTTTTTCTCGGCGATGGACAGTTGCGCATCAAGATCGGCCAAGATCGCTGTGCTGTTACCACGATCCAAACTACTCATCACCGGCCGCAAATAGGCTAATACTTGCCCCTTACTAACGCGCTGCCCTAAGCTCGGAAGAATTTGTCCATTAGACTCAATCCGCCCTGCTTGGCTCGCTTGCACCTTGCCACCGGCATTGGGATCAGCTATCACTTTGCCATTGAATTCTAAGGTGAGTGGCCATTCATCTTGCTGCGCGACGACTGTTCTTAACTGCAACTGCCGTTGCACCAACTTGGGTACAAACAAACTACCGTCAGCTAATCGTTGAGGTGCGGTAGCATCTCGCAATGCGAGAACGGTATTACCTTCTTTCTTTACACCACTCGATTTCTTCGCAAGCTCGGGCTTCTTGGTATGATCTTCATCTCCATGTGCGAGGGCTTCGTTCGGTAAAAGTTGAGACATCAACGCCAACATCATCGTTGCCACAAGAATATTCATACGCGATACGCGATTAGATTGGTGCAATTTCATTTTGCGCCTCCAGTCAGCGTGTTGACATGGTTGACTCGCACGGCTGAAGAGCGACGGCGCAACACAAACAAAATCGCCAACATCAGACCAAAGCCACTCGCGACCGCAACCAACCATTTCCACCAAGCGACCTCATTACCTGCGTGATCGTGAGCCTCTTCTTCGTCTGCAATTTCTAAACTCGCAGCCAACACGTCAGCACTTTCTTCAGTTTGCACAGTAAAAGTGAGCGGATATTTTCCTGCGGTCTCCATCACCCCTTTTGCCAAATCTACGACATACACACCTGGCTCGTTCTCTTTGGCGATCGCTTTCCACTTCCCTTGGCTTTCGAGCTCAATTACCGCCCCGGTCACGGCTAGGTTGGAATCAAAACGATCCAAATAAATCACTAAATGCTTCGCTTGCAAAACCGCCACTAGCTCAAACTCTTCTGATTGCGCAACGGCGCGCGGGGCAATGGCGGCATTTGCAGCCATTGGTGCGCTGTGTTCATGATCATCATTACCATGGGCAACAACCATGGGTGAGGCCAGGATCGATAACATCATTACCAAGGCCATCCATAAACCTGTGTAGATTTTCACTCTTTTGCTCCTTGTTGAGGTCGTTCGCCGACTTGAACGCCGAGCGAACACCATCACACTACATTTTAAGTCCCGTATTATGCCAAGCGAGCACCAACAATAGGCTGACACCAAGATTACAAATCTGTAATCTCAGGGCCGATGCTGACCTATTGCGGTTAGAATAAAGCACAAGCAATCTAAACAATGAAGCAGCAATTAGCAACCAGCAGCAATCCTATGAAAATACTGATCGTCGAAGATGAAACTAAAGCCGGTGATTACCTCAAGCAGGGGCTGAGTGAATCCGGCTTTGTGGTGGACTTAGCACGTGATGGTAGGAGTGGTTTGTTTTTAGCTAAAAGCAATCCCTACGATTTGGTTATTCTCGACGTCATGCTTCCGGAGCTCAATGGCTGGCAAGTCTTACAACACTTGCGTGATGCGAACAGGCACATGCCGGTTTTATTTTTGACTGCCAAAGACCAAGTGGAAGACCGTGTCAAAGGCTTGGAGCTAGGTGCTGATGACTACTTGGTCAAGCCTTTCGCTTTCTCTGAATTATTAGCTCGTGTGCGTAGCCTTCTACGTCGCGGCAAACAACAAATTGAGTCAACCGTCTTACGCATTGCCGATCTCGAACTCGACCTTATCAAACATCGTGTGAGTCGACACGGGCAGCGAATCGATCTCACCGCGAAAGAATTTTCTTTACTCGAACTTTTTGTGCGCCGACAAGGCGAAGTACTCAGTCGCTCACTGATTGCATCTCAAATTTGGGATATGAACTTTGACAGTGACACCAATGTAATCGAAGTTGCAGTAAGACGTCTGCGCGCCAAGCTCGATGACGATTACGAACCCAAACTCATCCATACGCTGCGCGGTGTGGGCTATGTCCTCGAAGTACGTGACAGCAATTCATAAGTGATACCCAATGTCTAGCCGTTTTCTTCAACAACTCTCATTGACCGCCAGATTAAGCCTATTTTTTACCACTTTGGCTTGCGTAGTGCTTTTAGCATTAGGTTGGTTGATAAGCGCCTCCATTGAGAAGCACTTTGAGGAACAAGATCGCCACGCACTCACCGGCAAACTCGAACTCGCCCAACATATTATCGAACGTGTCGATAACACTGAGGATCTAAAACGTTTGCAGGAACAGCTTGGAGACGCGCTCGTCGGGCACCATGATTTATTGATTCATATTCGCGACAAGCAAGGCAATATCATTCTGAGCTCCGATGAAAGACGCTTTCCTGAACAGCTGCTGAACGAAGCATCTGATCAAGCGGTTTCGCATACGATGCAAATGCATACTTGGCAAAGTAACGACCAAAGTTATCGCGGCTTGATAACACGCCTAAACACCAAGAATCCACAGTTTTCACCGATCACAGTGGCCATCGCTACCGACATCGCCCATCACCAAGCGTTTATGAAAACTTTCATGAAAACACTGTGGTTATTTGTGATCGTGGCCGCATTGCTGACTGGTGTTTTAGCCTGGTTTGCTGCGAGTCGTGGCTTAGGCCCACTAAAAAAGATGTCCTCGCGCGCTGCCGAAATTACTGCCAACAAGCTTGATCAGCGCCTCTCGCTTGATTCCGTACCACCAGAACTGGCCGACCTCGCTCATCATTTAAATCAAATGCTGGCAAGATTAGAAGAAGCCTTTCATCGCTTATCTGATTTCTCTTCAGACTTAGCCCACGAGCTGCGTACTCCGATCAGTAATTTAATGATGCAAACCCAAGTATCACTGAGTCAACCACGTGACGCCGCCAACTATCGCGAGGTACTCGAATCGAACGCTGAGGAATATGCGCGCTTAGCCAGTATGATTAGTGACATGCTGTTTTTGGCGAAAGCCGAACACGGCGCACAACTGGTGAATCAAGAGCGTGTTGATCTACGTGCAGAAATTCTTTCGCTGTTCGAGTATTACGAGGCTTTGGCAGAAGAGAAAAATATAGTGTTTAAACTATTGTGCGATACGCAGCATGCATGGAATATCTTGGGCGACCGCCTGATGCTAAGACGGGCATTTAGCAATATCTTGAGTAATGCGCTGCGCTACACCACAGCTCACACCACAATCGAAGTCAATCTGCGCGCTGGCGAAGATCAAATACAGGTCAGCTTTAGCAATCATGGCGAGACAATCCCAGCAGCACAACTGTCGCGTTTGTTTGAACGCTTCTATCGTGCTGACCACGCGCGTCAACATATCGATGGCGAGGGTGCGGGTTTAGGTTTGGCGATTGTGCAAGCGATAGTGCGTGGGCATGCGGGTCAAATCACTGCTCATTCTGAATCGGGCATCACTAGTTTCAACATGACGCTGCCTACGTCTTTCAAATAAAAAGGGAGACTCGCATCTCCCTTTGCCCGAGCTGTTCACGCTTTTATTGCGCTAGACGTTTTGCTAATTGATACAAAAAACTCTGCCCTTCATACAGTGATTTCACTGGAAGACTTTCATTCAGGCCGTGGGCATTTGATCCCTCCGGATAATGAAAAATCCCACTGACGCCATAAGTAGGAATACCCACGCTATTCAAGAAACGACCATCGGTACCGCCAGGTGACATAGTGGGCACAACTGGAATTCCTGGCCACATTTGATTGGTTAGTTCAGTCACCGTTTTCATCAACTCTGGATGTAATTGAGCAATAGGAGGTACCGTTGCCGTGCCTAGCGCGGTAATTTTGATGTCATTATCAGCAATCACTGTCGCTAAAGTCGCTTGTGTTTGCTCTATTGTTTCACCTGGCAAGATACGACAATTGACTATTGCTTGTGCACGTTGCGGCAATGCATTGCTCGCATGCCCAGCATTGACCATAGTCGTCACACAAGTAGTGCGCAAACTCGCGTTATTAAACGGACTGCTATTGCTTAGACGTGCCACCGCTTCCATATCCGCTGGTTCTTTCACGACCGCTTTCATATCACTCGCTAACTGACCACTCTCCAAGTTGGACATGGTGTCAAAGTATGCACGTGTGGTCGGCGTTAAACGGAAAGGAAACTCAAACCTGGAGAGCCGGCTCAAGCCATCTGTTAGGCGATAAATTGCGTTGTCTTTGCGCGGTTGTGAACTATGACCGCCGCTATTCGTGATCTCGAATTGGAAAGTCTGAAACGTTTTTTCACCGGCTTGGATGCCGTGGCGCAAAGGCTTGCCATTTTTATCCATGACACCGCCACCGCCCTCGTTAATCGCCAATTCAGCCTCGATCAAGGGACGATGCTGTTTCAACAAAAATTCCACGCCATTGAATTTCGAGGGAATTAACTCTTCATCGCAGGTCAAGGCCAACACTATATCTCGATTAGTTTTGAGCTTCTCTTGCTTATAGCGCATCATGTTGGCGACGAAAATCGCTGCCATCGCTTTGTCGTCGGAAGCACCGCGTGCGTAGAACATTCCGTTTTCTTCGACTAATTTGAATGGATCGCGGATCCAGTCTTCACGTTTAGCTTCGACCACGTCAATATGGGCCAACAACAATAAAGGTTTTTTGCTTGGATTACTGGCCTTCAAACGCGCCACTAAATTGCCCTTCTGCGGACCACCTGGCGGAACTAAAACTTGGATATCAGTCTCAGCAAAGCCCGCCGATTTTAAGCGCGCACCCATGGCTTGCGCAGCTTTAGTACAACTACCGCTGGAATTTGTGGTGTTGATTTCAACTAATTCTTGGTAGACCGCGCGAAGTTGTTTTTGCTCGGGACTCAGGCTGACGGTTTGTGCTTGAGCGAATGACGCACCCAGACCGATTATCGCCAATCCTAAAGTGGTGCGCTTGGCCCACAACAATTGTTGTTTCCTCATGGTTCAATCCTTATCAAATTCCATCACTCAAAGAAATTTTCTTCGTTCTAAGCACTTGGCTTTCACCAGCATGCACAATCACTTGTTTTCAGATCGATTTCTACAAGTTTAGTTCAATTTGTTTGGGACTGTCGCCTAGTTCAATATTCGCAGTCCCAGACTCGTTCGCCGATCAAGAAAAAGTGATCCTGCAGTGACTCGAACTCGCTTTTGCTAGGTGAAAAAATGCATGGACAGGAGCGCTTCATCGCTTTTCTTAGCATTTCTTAGCGAATGAAAGAAGCTTGGTTGAATCAACCGACGCAACACACCAATAAAAAAGCGCCCAGCTGTGCACTGAGCGCTTGATGATTAAACTCGAAACGATATGAAACTATGCAAAACTAAGTCTAGGCAGTTTGAAGTGCGCTTTGCGCTGACTGCATAATTTCTTTTCTAAATTGGAAGTGCATCCACACCAATGAAATACACACGGTTCCATACAACAGCATAAAACAAGAGCTACGAACGCCGGTTAAGTCAACCATCGCACCAAACATAATCGGTAAAATGAAGCCACCCAAACCACCAGCCAAGCCAACAACACCAGATACTGCACCAATATTGTGACTATATTCGTCGGAAATGAATTTAAAGACTGAGGCTTTGCCGACTGCCATGGCGATACCGACTACGAATAAGAGCGCCGTAAAGACCATCGGTGTAAGCACGATTGAAAAGTTCTGTGGGCCATTCACAGTCTTAATTGTGAAATCAGTTTGTGGATAAGACAACAAGAAGAACGCGACCCAACATATCCACATCACCCACCACGTGACCTTATAAGCACCGTATTTATCCGACAACCAACCACCAAAAGCTCGCAACACACCGCCAGGCAAGGAGAAACAAGCAGCCAATAAAGCGGCGTCTTTCATATCAAAGTTATACTCGGTCACAAAATATTTCACCATCCACAAACTGAGACCAACATAGCCACCAAACACTACCGAATAGTATTGACAGTAGCGCCACACTTTGGGGTCTTTCAACATCTTGAGTTGCGCGCCAAAACTGACGGTCGATTTCACATTATGGCTAGGATCAGTTGCTGAAAATACCCAAAAAATCAAAGCTGCGGCTAACATCATCACCGCATAAACTTTCGGAACCATGACCCAACCCGCCGAGGCTATAATAGCGGGAGCAATGAATTTATTTACTGCAGCACCCGAATTACCAGCGCCAAAAATACCCATCGCCAAGCCTTGCCTATCTTTCTTAAACCAGCGCGCAACATAGGGCGTACCGACTGAGAACGATCCACCCGCTAAACCAACGAATAAGCCAAGCACTAAGAAATGCCAATAGGCGCTGGCATAGCTAATCAGATAGATCGGTACCACGGTAGATAACATCAACAAAAATAAGACGATGCGACCACCAAAGCGATCTGTCCAAATGCCCAAAGGAACCCGTATCAATGAGCCAGTAAGCACCGGCATCGCAGTCAACAAACCAAACTGCGTTTCATTCAATCCCAAGGCTTTTTTGATGGGAATGCCAATCACCCCAAACATCATCCAAATAGTGAAACAAATCGTGAATGCTAAAGTACTCGAGGCGAGTACTGAATTCGCTTTTTGCTTATTTTCAATTTGACTAGACATCCTAAACTCCTGTTTTTTTAAGCTATATTGAGGGTAGTCCATACAAACAATTCTGAGAATTCTTCGAATGGGTTTGAGTGCTTAATCAAATAGACGATGATCTACGCCAAAAGAACTAGTCAACACTGCATCCACTACCGCCATATAAGCGCTCACAAAAACTGTGCGGCCCGTCCGTACTGCCTATTGGATGCCCGGATGATTTCTTTAACCGATGTTGGCGGCCTGCTTGATGCCCGCTTGATATCTGCCCACTGGAGAACAATTGAATTTCGAATTGGGGGGGGGCTTTGTCGAGACTAATCGTAGACTCATCGGAGACTTAATGCTTGCTCACCGCTTAAGCGCTTAAGCAACTAAACAACTAAGCAATTAAGCAGATCGACACTACGAAAAATTCCGAGCAAACACTGCGCAAAAACAATGACCAACAATCAATTGCAATCAAACACGCGCCGTGCTGAAAATCTCGGTTAAACTACGGTCTGCCTCACCAACGCATTAGCAAAGACAATCAACATGGACCAACACCTCAGCATCGA
>CALKVB010000255.1 GCA_937996605.1 uncultured Oxalobacteraceae bacterium
ACTCTTCCAAAATTAAGATAAAAAAGAACAAAATCAAAATTTGTGGAAGAAACACAATCACACCACCAGCACCAGCGATAATCCCACTCACCAAGAGACTTTGCAACCATCCCTCTGGCACGATGCTCGCGACTGTTGTCCCTAACCATTCGGTCGCCGCTTTGATAGCATCCATCGGCACAGTCGCCCACGCAAATACTGCTTGGAATACTAAGAACAATACAACCGCAAGTAACAAAGGTCCCAACACCGAATGAAGCACGACTCGATCAATTTTGTCGCTTAGCTCATGCGGCACCATTGCTTCCAAGCCTAGTTTGGTCAAAATCTGCCGTACTCGTTCATGATCAAGATCGGTATGATGTTGAACCTGTGCGTCATCTAAAACCAAATGATCTTGGTTAGACTTCCAAGCGTCAGAATTTTCAAGCAATGCCTTCAAAACAGTATCACCACCTTGTCGAATTCCCACTGTTCTTACAACCGGCACGCCCAATTCTTTTGACAACGCGTTTTCATCAATGTGAACACCACGTTGCTCTGCCATGTCAGTCATATTAAGCGCTACAACACAGGGAATTCCTAAGCGTTGCACTGCAATGACTAAACGCAGACTACGACGCAAATTGGTGGCATCGACTACGCAAACCACCAAATCTGGGCGCTTCTCACCAACCGCATTTCCATACAAAACATCATGGGTGACACGTTCATCTAAAGAGCGAGGATGTAAGCTATAAGTACCCGGGAGATCCAACACACGTAGCGTCTTACCCGTTGCAGTCTTCAAGCGCCCTTCTTTACGTTCAACTGTAACGCCAGCGTAGTTCGCGACCTTTTGTTTGCTATCAGTCAGTAAATTAAATAACGCGGTTTTGCCACAGTTAGGATTACCGACCAATGCGATCAAAGGACCCGTTGCATGAAAATGAATGACAGCCTGTTTCATGCAGCCACTTTCATCGATTGAAGCGCAGGTTCAACTAATACGCACGCTGCTTCAGCTTTACGCAAGGCAAAAGTTGAAAGACCAATACGCACCACCAATGGATCGCCACCGAAAGCGCCTTTTGCCATCACAGTCACGGGTTCGCCCGCAATAAACCCGATATCTTCAAGTTGCTGCTGCCACTCCGGTGCGCCGCCATCAGACAAAATACTACGTACAATGAAACGCTCACCTATTGTCACCTGGGCAAGCTTCACTAAAGACGATGTAGCGCTTTGCATATCCATCTTCATATCAATCGTTTTTGTCATCGGCATCGATATTGCCATATCAGCATGAAGTAAGTTCATTGAGGCATACCCTGAAGTATTTCTTAGGGTTAAACTATAAACGAGAATCATTCTTATGTAAATCGATGCCCCACTCAATTCGAACAGATGCGCTTAATAAAAATCAAGGTCTTTAAAAATAAACGTACATGTCTACTAACTCCATGGCTGAATACTTT
>CALKVB010000256.1 GCA_937996605.1 uncultured Oxalobacteraceae bacterium
AGAACTATTTTAGAAAAAATCCACATTACAGTGAGCTAAACTTGAATACCAAAACTATAAATGGGGCCGTAGCCCCATTTATTTACCTCACTAATTTGGCACCAGGTCACCTATGCCAAGAATAGTTTTTTCCAGCCTTCAAGTCCTAAGGAACGCAGTGTTGCCATATTCTTTTCATAGATTTCTTCAGCCTCTGGAAAAGCTTCCACTGCCCTATCAATACTTTCTTCACGTAGCAAATGCAAAGTAGGAAATGGCGAGCGATTGGTAAAATTTTCGATATCATCTATATCAGTGTCTTCAAACTGGTATTCCGGATGAAAACTAGCAATTTGCAAGATACCATCAAGATCTCTATCTTCCAGAGTTGCATCAGCAAGCTCTAAGAAATCGTTATAGTCGAGAAAATCCTGCATCACAAAAGGATGGATCAACAGCGTCGTATCGATTTTCTCTGGATTGGCCTCCGCCAAAACTTCTAACTCAGCAATTAAGTCTTGCAACAATTCTTCATCCGTTTGCGCGTGGCTCACGAAATAGCGAATTTGATCTTTAATATGGACGCCCTTCGCAAAAGGACATAAGTTCAAACCTATAACAGCTTTCTCCAACCATTGTTTGGTCTGCGCGATGACTTCAGCGTCATCGTTATTTACCTGAGACTCGCTCATTGTATTACCTCTTTAAAATAAATCTTATAAGCCAGGATCGCAGGCTAGAACTTCAAGGTTTTAACGCCTTCAGATGTACCCAACAAACAAACATTTGCCCCTTGCTCCGCAAATAGACCTACCGTGACAACGCCGACGATGTTATTGATTTGACGTTCCAACTGCACTGCATCTTCAATTTGCAAACCATGCACATCAACAATGATATTGCCATTATCGGTAATGAGCGCCTGACCGTCTTTCATACGCAAACGAGCATCACCTGCGATCGCATTCAAAGATCGAATGACAGACTCCCTCGCCATAGGAATGACCTCAACCGGCAGCGGGAAACGTCCCAATTTATCGACTAACTTCGAGCCATCAGCAATACATACAAACTGTTTCGCGACCGAAGCGACTATTTTCTCTCGCGTTAAGGCCGCGCCACCGCCTTTGATCATCGCCCCTGTCGCAGTAATTTCATCTGCACCATCAATATAAACGGGCATGCTAGTGATTTCATTCAGGTCGAGCACCGTGATGCCATGGGAACGTAAGCGCGCCGCTGTAGCCTCAGATGAAGCGACTGCCGCTTTGATTTTGTGCTTAATTTTGGCTAATTCGTCGATAAAGAAATTTGCTGTTGAACCCGTACCTACGCCAACAATCTCTCCTTCAACCACATAGGAAATGGCTGCTTGCGCAACCGCTAGTTTGAGTTCATCTTGCGTCATCATGATTTGCATTTAGAAAAAATAAAATAATAGGACAAGCCGCCATTGTAAGCCATGCTCACATGCCTTCAAAGCTAAACACGGAGCGGCTCCTCGTCTAGCAGGGCCAGCTGCTCTCGCATTTCTAAAATGCGGTCTTGCCAATATCGTTGCGTATTAAACCAAGGAAAAGCTAGTTTAAACGCGGGATCTGACCAGCGTTGCGCCAGCCAAGCAGAATAATGTAAAAGTCGTAAACAACGGAGCGGTTCGATTAAGGCGAGCTCCCTCGTATCGAAACCGGAAAAATCTTCATAACCAACTAAGATCTCGCATAATTGGTCTTGCATGTCGCGACGAGACCCAGACAATAACATCCACAAATCCTGAATCGCTGGCCCCATGCGACTATCATCGAAGTCGACAAAGTGCGGTCCCTGCTGTACGCCACCCTCTAGCCATAGCACATTTCCCATGTGACAATCACCATGCAATCTCACGCAAGTGGTATCGCCGGCCAATTCAAAACAGCGAGCAACTTTCTCCAGCATTTGCTTAGCAGTACTCATGTAAGCTTCACGCAAATCACACGGTATCCATTGATTATCAATGAGAAAGGATAGCGATTGAGTTCCGAAGGTCTCTAAGCTGATCGATGGTCGATACACATAGGCTTGTTCTCGGCCGATTGCATGAATACGGCCCAAATAACGACCAAGCCAGGTCAAAGTATCGGGGCGATCTAGCTCTGGCGCTCGTCCGCCTTGACGCGGAAACACGGCAAAACAAAAACCTTGGAACTCAGAAAGTGAATTACTATGATCATCCAGCATCGCCGGCACGACAGGAATGTCAGCGGCAGCCAGTTGGGAAACAAACGCGTGCTCCTCCAAAATCTGCTCATTACTCCATCGATGAGGACGATAAAATTTAACAATTAGAGG
>CALKVB010000257.1 GCA_937996605.1 uncultured Oxalobacteraceae bacterium
TACGAGATAGTACAAGGTGACTGGAGTTCAGACGTGTGCTCTTCCGATCTATCAACTTTATCCAGATGCAGTACTTGTTTACTATGTTCACGCAGCAAATTTTGGTAGCGGCGATAGGCGGGTGCTGCGTCCACGAAGGCTTGTAAGCTTGCTGTAACGCTGGCGGTGTCCATGCCTATGCTGCTATATTTTCTTTCCGCGGCATTGGCATAGGCTTGGGCAAGCGCGTCGCGATTGAATACATCGATCTGGCTTGCTAATAGACTCGCGACTGATGCTGCTTGCTTAGCGTAGGCTTGTGTGGTTTGACTTAATTGAGCGCGGCGGCGGATTAAGTCCTCTGGATTTGGCGCAGCCGCATTCGTAGGCGCACCGGAGGCCTTGGATGCCTGCTCGATTTTTTCTATTTGGGCAGCATAGTTGCGTGCGACATCTTTTTGAAATGCGAGAACAACCTTACTACGGTATAGCGCGATATCGGGTGAAAAACGATGGGCTTGATTTTCTTTAGCGTTTTGAAGAAGTTCTTCGGCTTGCTTGGCGAAGCGCCCTAGAAGTGGAACTTGCTCAGGTTTGATTTGACTCAATCGATTGTCAACGGCGCTACGTATTGCAGATACGTCTCCACCCATTTGACTTTGGGCTGCAGCCATAGAAGTATCATCGACATTTTGCAAGACTTGAAGACGTGCATATGCAGCATGCCGCTGCACACTGATCAATATCTTTTCTGCGTTCTCGAGCTCTTCGAGCAGTCGTTCATCGCTAACTTTTGCTAGGCGCGGGATGAGCGATAGAACCTGTTCGTGCACTAGTGCGCGATGAGATTTTTCTACATTCGCGTCTGCGAAAAATAAGCTAGGTGATACTTGAGGAAGATCCGCTTTGCCCAGGCTAGGAAAGGCAAGTGCTAGCGTGGCCGCGAGTGTCGTCAAAGAAAGCAATCGCGAACAAACACGATTACTTGAAGCGAATTCTTTGGTGCGAGTAGGTCTTGTAACAGTCATCATCAATAAGCAATCAAAAATCAGAAATCAAAAATCAAAAATCAAAAACCAAAAATTAATACTCAATTCATCCTGTACTGATGTATTCAGACAGGTCATCCTCTCTTGTTATTAGCGCATCGGGGCAGCGGCGTACCGGAAACAGCGCTCGGGATGTGGTGAGTATGACAAGGTGCACGAAAATTGGTTCAATCAAACACCAATACTTCGTCAAGCGATGGGCGAAGCTTTATTTCTCAATCCAGCAAAATGTGTTCGACGGCGATTGAAAATCGATACAGCGTGGTTCGACTCAAGCGAAAGCGCTAGCATGACCTCGTTATTGCCTTACTGGGGGTAATGCCGTTCAGTTAAGCTAAATTAGTTATGGCGTCATCCCTGCGAAGGCAGGGATCCAGTGTCTTTAGGCTTTTAAGCCGCCGGTTTCGGCCTGCGCGGGAGCGACAATCTTCGAGTTCATTCGCTTAACTGAACGGCATTACTTTACTGGGGGGTAAGTTTAAAGTGACTTGAGCTTTCGCCACAGCGCTGCACAATGGATGTTTTTATGGAAACTTTTGTTTTTTTGGCTATACTGGCGGATTATTTTAATTTTCCTCGTCGTCATGAAGAATATCTTTCTATCTCGTTTCACTGTCAAATCACGCAGCAACGCAATTTTTCTATGTTGTGGGATAAGTTTGTTACTTGCCAGTTGTGGCGGGAACAGTAGCAACAGCGCGGTGGCTCCAGTTAGTACGGCTGATTTTACTTTGAGTGCGAATGTGACTGCGGTCGAAGCGGGCAGCGATGAAGTTAAATTGGCGCTCAAGACGAATGGTGATTTAGGCGAGTTTACTTGGCGCATAGAGGGTAACGTCGGTAACTTGAGTGCCAATAACGGTAGCACAGTGAGTTTTATTCCGCCGCCATTTGGAAGCGTCGAGAGCCTCAGCTTAGTAAAGATTATCGCGACGGCTGGTTCCGTTAGTCGTGAGCTGACTTTACAAGTTAAGCCAAATACGAATGGACTTTATTCCTTTGTAGGTTTGATCGGTGGAAGTGGCAATTTAGATGGCGTCGGTGCAGACGTTCGCTTCAATTTTCCACTGGAAATTGTGGCTGATGAGAACGACTTACTGTATGTTCTCGACAAACGTAATGGATTAATCCGTCGTGTAAGCGGTGATAAAAAAGTTGAGTCTTTCGCTGAGTATCGTGACTTCGCGGCGATACAAGATCCATGGTATGCCTATCGTTACATGTCGGGTCATCTTCGTTTCTCCCCATCTTCCAATGTGCCTCAGTTAGTGCGAGCGGATGGCACGACGAAAAACATCAATAAGGATGAAGCCGTCCCTAATTTTGCAAACTATCGTGACATCGATGGAAATATGTTTGACCTCGGTAATTATGAGGGCAAAAGGCAGGTGATTTATAAGAACCGTGAGCTTTTGGCTGGTGCGTTTAGTGCTGCCGACGCTCAAATTGACGGTGTCGGCAATCAGGCCCGTTTCAATCACATCGATAGCTTTTTGGTGTATCCAGATCAGCAAATTTATCTTCTCGATCGTGTGCTCGGTAGCGCCAATTTGGTTTTACGAAAAGTTAAACCAGACGGTGCAGTCAGTACGATAGACTCATTGAAGTTCGATTCCACAGCGCGACTGATTCCTAACTCAGGTGCCTTGCCCTTGGTGCTTGATGGCGGTGGCATACACAGTTTGCTTGCCGATGGTCGTTGGCGCACAGTAGCGATTGAGGGAGTTCAGCTAATTCCCACAAAGAACACAACATTTTTAGCGCCTGACGCAACGGCAGATCGTCAAGGTAACATCTTTATTACAGATCCAATTCGCAACGTTATTGTGAAAATCAGTGCGCAAGGCTTAGTCACCAATTTCGCTGGCATGAGTGGCAACAAACTAGGCGAG
>CALKVB010000258.1 GCA_937996605.1 uncultured Oxalobacteraceae bacterium
GGTGACTGGAGTTCAGACGTGTGCTCTTCCGATCTAAAAGTGGAGCTGCGTTTGGTCGTCAAAGCCGGATCGGTCTTAGAGGATGAAGATCAGCAAGGGCTTGCGCATTTCACTGAACACATGGCGTTCAACGGTAGTCGTCACTTTAAAAAGAACGAATTAGTCTCATTCTTAGAATCGATAGGAGTGAAATTTGGTGCTGATTTGAACGCTTACACAGGTTTTGACGAAACCGTGTATATCTTGCCGATTCCTACCGATAAACCCGAGAATTTCGAAAAAGGCATGATGGTACTCGCCGATTGGGCGACAGGATTACGCTTTGACGCGGATGAGATCGAAAAGGAACGCGGCGTGGTGTTGGAAGAAGCGCGTTTGGGTAAAGGTGCTGGCGAGCGCATTCGAAATCAAATTTTGCCGAAGATTTTGCATGGCTCGAAATACGCCGACCGCTTACCCATTGGCAAAGAAGAGACCATTCAACATTTTAAGCCTGAAGCGCTTAAGCGGTTTTATGCAGATTGGTATCGCCCCAATCTGGTGGCTGTCGTCATCGTCGGCGATGTTGATCCTCAGAGGGCGAAAAGTTTGATTGAGCAGCATTTTAGCGGTTTGAAAAATCCGTCTCCGGCACGTCCACATCCTATGGTAACTGTACCATTGCAGAATCTCGGTGAGACAGTGATTGCGGTCGATAAAGAAGCGAATTTATCCACGATTAGTATTTCTCAAGCGCGTTTTCACCAAGCAAATGATGGCAAATTTGGTAGCTATCGCTTGCGTCGCATGCAAAGTTTTATGAACGTCATGTTTGCAGAACGTCTGCGTGAAATTGCGCAAGCAGCGAACCCGCCATTTTTAGGCGCCAGCAGCGGCATTGGTGGAGTAGTGGCGGACTATCTTGAGGTGAGTTCCTCTGCTGTCGTGGGTAAAGCGGGTGTGCAGGCAGCGCTTGATGCATTGCTGCGAGAAAATAAGCGTGTAGTCCAGTTTGGCTTTAGTGCGAGTGAGTTAGAACGTGCGAAACTCAACTCCTTGCGCAACATGGAAAACCTGTATAACGAAAGAGAAAAGTCACAGTCGGCAAATTTAGCAGCAGAATTTATTCGTAATTTCTTACAAGGTGAATCTATTCCAGGGATTGAGGTCGAATATCAGTTTCATAAAGAGATCGTCAATAGCATCACGCTCGATGAAATCAATCAATACGCGAAAGCAATTTTGTCGAAGAAAGCGCCACAGCTAGTGATCTACCAAGGCAGTGATAAGCCGGACCATGATATTCCAGCGAGTAAAGAGTTGCTGATGATGGTAAAGCAAGCACAGTCTCAAGAAGTGAAAGCTGTTGTTGAGAAAGTCTTATCCGCCAATCTTTTCCCTGTCGCGCCCACACCAGGAAAAGTGATTGAGCAGAGTAAGAATGAAACGCTTGGTACTACACTATGGACTCTGAGCAATGGCATCAAAGTCGTTCTCAAAAATACCGATTTCAAAAGTGATCAAATTTTACTCAGTGCGACAAGAGCAGGCGGTACAGCCTTGTTTTCAGACGAAGATTATTTGCAAGCACGCTACGCGACTTCGGTGGTGGGCGGTATGGGCATCAAAGATCTTACCCCGACGGAGATTTCTAAAGTGCTGGCAGGAAAAATCGCCAATGTATCTACTTCATTTGGTGAAAATAACGAAGGTATTTCCGGTACCTCAAATAAAAACGACTTTGAAGTGATGCTGCAGGTTTTGCACCTCGCTTTAACCCAACCACGACGTGACGAGGAACTATTTAAGTCCTTCGTTAATAAACAAACTGAAGCACTTAGAAATCAAATGGCCTCACCCGGAGCGATATTTCAAGACGCCTTCTTGAAGGCCACTTTTCCGCCACATCCACGAGCACCGACGATCGCTACACCTGAACATATCGCGCAATTAGATCTCGATCGATTGATGAAAGTCTATACAGAGCGTTTTTCTAGTGCTAAGGGTTATACCTTTTTTATCGTGGGTAGTTTCGATCTCGCTACCATTAAGCCTGCTGTAGAAACCTATCTCGGTAGTTTGCCAACGACAGACATTCACTTGGCTGTGGTAGATCATGGCTTACGCCCGCTCAAAGGCATCGTTAAGAAAAACGTCTTTGCTGGTAAGGAAGAACAAAGTGTCGTAACGCTTCAATTTCATGCTGACGAAGAAATGAGTGCACACCAGCGTATGCAGTTTTCAGCGATGGGAGAAATTTTGCAGCTACGCATGATAGCGAAGATGCGGGAAGATTTAGGTGCGGTGTATAGTCCGAATGTCAGCCGCAGCTTGCGCCGTGTTCCTTATCAATCACACTCTTTGATTCTCAATTTGCCTTGTGGTCCAGAGAATGTTGAAAAACTGATTGCAAGTAGCTTCGAATTGATTGCAGCAATGAAGGCAGTGCCGCCAACTGAGGAAGAGTTGAACAAGGTAAAAGAGAATTGGCTGAAAAATCATCGTGAATCGATGAAGACCAATCAGTATTGGCTAAGTACTTTGCGCAATGCCGAGCAATTTGGTGACGATCCAGCAGAGATGTTCAGTTTTGAAGATAGGGTCAAGGCATTGACGGTGAATGATGTTCTAGTTGCCGCGCAACGCTATATCGATGCCAGTCAATTTATTCAAGTTGTGCTTTACCCTGAGCAGTACAAAGACAAAGTAAAGTAATTCTCTTAATTTTAATAGTTGCAGAAAGGATTTTATATGTCGGTTTTTACGCCTAAATTAGTGTCTAAGTTTTTGTTACTAGCGGGTGTCTTAAGTGTATCAGCATCATTTGTCGCTAGCGCTTCGCAATCCACTGATGCAAACAAAGCAGCGCCTAAAAATAAAGCGACGATGCAAGATGTATTGAAAGCAGCGAAGCCATCCGACTGGCGCCCGCTTGATCCACAAAACACGCTTTATCTTGATATGGAAAAAGGCCGCGTGGTGATTGAACTCGCTCCCGAGTTCGCACCGAAGAACGTAGAAAATATCAAGAAGCTAGTGCATGAAGGCTATTTTGATGGTCTAGCAATGATACGCTCGCATGACAATTATGTGGCGCAATGGGGTGACCCAGACGAGAAACGTGAATTCAAAACAGCAGAGAAAAAAGTCGATGGCGAG
>CALKVB010000259.1 GCA_937996605.1 uncultured Oxalobacteraceae bacterium
GTCGCCCAAAGAATCAGCAACTACCTCCTCACCAGCAGCGTACAACTCGGTGCCAGTTATTCGACCTCACAACAAGCAAGCGAACGAGTTCTGCAGGCAAGAAGCGCAGTTGCTGAACTGATCAACGCCAAAGATGATCGTGAAGTAGTCATGGGCGGTTCAACCACGGGCTTGATGTTTCTGTTAATTCAAGCGATTTTGCCTAGTATCCAAGCTGGTGATGAAATCATCATTACCAATACCGACCATGAAGCGAACATTGGGGCGTGGAAGCGATTACAAGCCGCCGGAGCCATCATCAAGGTCTGGGAAGTCAATCGCGATAACCTGCAGCTTGAACTTCCTCAATTGCAGCAATTACTCAATTCGCGCACCAAATGGGTGGCGATGACGCACGCCTCGAACGTTTTGGGTACGATCAATCCAGTTGACGAGGTCGCGTCATTGGTCCATGCGGTAGGTGCTCGACTCTGTGTAGATGGTGTTGCCTACGCACCGCATCGTCTAGTCGACGTGCAAGCAAGTGGTGCGGATATTTATGTATTTAGTTTCTACAAAGTGTTTGGACCGCACTATGCAGTGCTGTGGGGCCATTACGATTTTTTGTGCACATTAGCAGGCCTTAATCACTTTTTTATTGGCGCTGAAGATTTACCGTATAAGCTGCAACCAGGCAATGTCAATTTTGAACTGTCTTACGGTTGTGCAGGCATTCGAGATTATTTAATCGCCATGGGCGAAAGTTTTGGTGGCAAGGGCTCTGAACGTGAGCTGATGCAGTACGCATTTGATCGTTTCGAAGCACACGAAAACGCGCTGGCAGAACAGCTGTTATCTTTCTTACGCAACCGACCACTGGTCAAGATCATTGGTTTAAGCGCTATCGAACAAAACCAAGCGTCGCAGCAAATACGACGTGTACCGACGATTAGCTTTGTAGTGGAGGGGAGAAACTCAGCAAGCATCGTGCGTCATATCGATCAATATGGCATCGGCATTCGCTTTGGTGATTTTTACGCTAAACATTTGATACAGACTTTAGACTTGGAAAAACATGGTGGCGTGGTCCGAGTCTCTATTGCACACTACAATTCTAAACAAGAAATTAATCGTTTAATTCAACACCTGAGCGAGATTATCTAAGCATGCCATTTTCTCTCGACAATTTACTGGTGATAGGCATTTCGTCGCGTGCTCTTTTTGATTTAGAAGCCGAAGAAAAGATTTATCAAGAACAAGGCTTAGATGCCTATCGACTTCATCAACTGCAACACGAAAACGAAGTTCTGCGGCCTGGCGCTGGCTTTCCTTTGGTCAAAGCTTTGCTTCGTTTGAATCACATGACGCCAGGTAAGCGTTTGGTGGAAGTGGTGATTATGTCGCGCAACTCCTCTGAAACTTCATTACGGATCTTTAATTCCATCAGCCATTATGGCTTGGATATTAGTCGCGCTGCGCTAGCAGGCGGCGCACCACTAGCGCCGTATTTGAAGGCTTTTAATGTCAGTCTCTTTTTATCGCTGCATGAAGATGATGTGCAGGCCGCGATCAATTCCGGCACAGCTGCGGCGATGTTATATCGCTCCCCTTTGTCAGCCGCCGATCCCGAACAAATTCGCATCGCCTTCGATGGCGATGCTGTCATTTTTTCTGACGAAGCGGAACGCATCTATCAATCAGGTGGTATCGAAGCGTTCGAGCAACATGAGCGTGAGAACGCGAAAAAACCACTGCCAGAAGGCCCCTTCGCTCGACTCTTACTCGCGATCTCCTATCTGCAAAACAATTTCAAAGCCGATGATCCAAATGCACTGCCACTACGAACAGCCTTGGTCACCGCACGCTCATCACCTGCTCATGAACGAGTGATTCGAACCCTACGCGCATGGGATATTCGAATTGATGAAACCTTCTTCATGGGGGGAGTCAGTAAAGCGGCGGTGTTGGCTGCGTTCCAGCCACATATGTTTTTTGACGATCAACACGGACACTGCATTAGCGCAGCAGACGTAGTGCCCACAGGACGCGTACCCTACAAGCAATAATTGAGCATTCTCTGAACGAAGAATAAACAGCAAATAAATAACCAAGACACTGCAACGATGGACATTCGACTAGACGATTTAAGCGGCGAGAAAATTGTCGCCCTAATTCAACTGCATCTCAACAATATGGCATCCATCTCGCCGCCCGAAAGTTGTCATGCGCTGGCGATTGACTCTCTCAAACGCCCCAATATTCAAGTATGGAGCGCATGGGAGGAAGAAGACTTGATGGGTTGCGGCGCTTTGATGCAACTCGATCAAACTCACGGTGAAATCAAATCCATGCGCACGGCGGCACAACATCTGAAAAAAGGCGTTGGCGCAGCGATCCTCAAACACATTATTGAGGTCGCCCAAGAGCAGGGTTTGAAACGCTTAAGTTTAGAAACTGGGTCACAAGTCGAATTTATTCCAGCGCGTAAAATGTATGAGAAATTCGGCTTTGTCGAATGCCCACCTTTTGGCGATTACGTGCTTGATCCATTAAGTGTGTTCATGACCAAATGCCTAGACGAGTAAGCTTGCCGCTCATAGGTAGTGCTGCAAAGCGAATCGCCTTATTTACCTCATTTAGCTATTCAAAGACGAGATACCCCCTCAAAAAAACAATTAAGTACAAGCATAAATCATTAATATATTTATAGTATACTTTCATTCATCTGAGTGACATCATCGAAATCATAGCCCTGCCCTAACGATAACTGGCGGCTGAATTCATTGATATTGCCCCATTTGTGTATGACCTCTCTCTATGCTGAATCTAACTGCTACTGAAGCCCTACAACTTGTCCAGCAACATTGGCAAATCTCCGGCGACATCAGTGAACTCCCCTCTTACGCAGATCGCAACTTCAAAATAAGTAGCACAGACGGCACTTATGTGTTCAAGATTGCCAATCCAAACTGGTCCTACGTCGATCTTGATATCGAAAATGCGGCGTTATTACATCTCGAAAAAACTTGTCCAGATCTAGCACTACCCAAGGTTTTGCTTAGCCAACAGGGTTTGCACATCATACCGCTGCGTCTCACTCCATCTGGCGGCGCCAACTCAGCAGAGGCGACAACGCAGCTCTGCCATATGCGCCTACT
>CALKVB010000260.1 GCA_937996605.1 uncultured Oxalobacteraceae bacterium
AATCGTAAGAAATTAATCATGAATCACTCTGAACGAAAACGCAGACCGCATGTTACCAGAGCAGAACCGTACTGCCTATTTCTTTGATAGTTCCTCGTAATTGGTAGCAGTTCAAATTTCCAAGCCGATACCACCGTTGCCACACACACGCCACATAGCAAACAGTGTTTTTGTGACAAAGAACCATAGATGGCTTTAAAAAAAATGACATATTTTGCAATGCTCTAGTTTTACTGGTATCAAAATAGAAAATTCAGGCTAAAATTGAGCATTGGCCGAAAGATTTCAGAGACATTTATCCCTACATGGATATCAGCAACTACGACAAAACACATAAAGGACGTGATGAGATTGCAACTCGCAAACATCAACTCCCTACGCGTTTGCGCTCACTTCTTGTTCTTGTCGATGGAAAACAAACTGATCACGAATTAATGCAGAAAATAGCTGTACTTGGTTTGAATGAACTCAGTTTGCAAAAGCTAGAAGCTGAAGGGTATATTAGAAAATGGAATGGTGAATCAGAAGAGCCCATTTCCGAAGCACCAACAGCACAGCCAGAACAAGAACATCAAGAGACAGCAATGATTGATAGCACAATGGGTCTTATGGGAGACCTCGAAGAATCGCAAACCATATTCGACGCACCTGAAGGTGACGAGGCGTGGAATGCCAATCTGGACGCAATTTTAGAAGCGGAAGATGACGATGAAGATCGCGAAAGTCGTGTTGATATGATGAAACGTTATCTCTCCGATCTTATTAAAGAAAATTTGGGAATTAAAGGCTTCTTTTTACAAAGAAGATTATTAAAAGCCAAAACCTTAGAGGATATTCATGCTTTTCGCCAAAGCTACGTTTCTGCAATCTTACACGCGAAAGGCAAAGAGAAAGCGATTGCACTCAGAGACCAATTTGATCAGCGTATGTATGTTCGCTTTTCTCTTACTGAACCGGAGTTTCTAGATAACTGAATTGAAGACTTCCCACCAAAAGCCAAACTTCGAGTTTGGCTTTTACTTTTGGCGATTATTACTTATTCAATGCCTTGGCTTGCCAAGTACTCTTCATAGGTGCCTTGGAAATCGATTACCTTACCATCCTTAACTTCGAGAATACGTGTCGCTAAAGATGATACAAACTCACGATCATGAGAGACAAAAATTAAGGTGCCGGCATATTTCTCTAGCGCGATGTTGAGCGATTCAATTGACTCCATGTCCATATGATTGGTCGGCTCATCCATCAAAAGTACATTGTGACGACCAAGCATTAATTTACCGTAGGTCATGCGCCCTTTTTCACCACCGGATAAAACTTTAACCGATTTCTTTACGTCATCGCCACTAAATAATAGACGTCCAAGGATGGAGCGTACCGCTTGATCGTCATCTCCTTCTTGGGTGTAAGCCGTCATCCAATCAGTTAATGATTTATCGGACGCAAATTCTTCTGTTGGATCTTGGGGCATATAGCCTACATTGGCATTCTCAGCCCATTTAACTTCACCACGATCTGCGCTTAAACCACAAATTTCCGCACCACCAATGCAGCGCAGGAGCGTCGTTTTACCGGCACCATTAGCACCAATAATCGCAATTTTCTCCCCTGCTTCTACCATGATATCAAAGCTATCGAAAAGACGACGATCGTAGGCTTTGGACAGATGTTGAACCTCTACTGCGAGACGATGCAATTTCTTTTCACCATCAAAGCGAATGAAAGGATTTTGACGGCTCGATGGTTTAACGTCTTCAACCTTAATTTTTTCGATCTGCTTGGCGCGCGAGGTCGCTTGACGTGCTTTTGACTTGTTAGCCGAGAAGCGGCGAACAAAGTCCTGTAACTCCAAAATCTTGTCTTTAGCTTTGGCATTGTTTGCTAACTGCTGCGCTCGAGCCTGAGATGAAGCCAGCATATAATCATCATAGTTACCAGGATAGATTTTCAGCGTTCCATAGTCCATATCAGCCATATGGGTACAGACTTGATTCAAAAAGTGGCGATCATGGGAAATGATGATCATGGTTGAATTGCGTTGGTTCAAAACGTCTTCTAACCAACGAATAGTGTTAATGTCGAGGTTATTCGTCGGCTCGTCGAGCAACAAAATATCTGGATTTGAGAACAAAGCCTGCGCCAACAAGACACGCAATTTCCAACCTGGCGCAACTGCACTCATTAAGCCTTGATGCTGATCCGTTGGAATCCCCACGCCCAATAATAATTCCCCAGCGCGCGCTTCCGCAGTGTAACCATCGTATTCCGCAAACTTCGCTTCAAGATCGGCAGCCTTCATGTAATCATCGTCTGTGGCTTCCGGGTTGGCGTAAATCGCATCCCGTTCAGACATTGCAGCCCACATCTCTGTATGCCCCATCATTACTACATCGAGCACGCGCATTTCTTCAAATGCAAATTGATCTTGGCGCAATTTACCGAGACGTTCATTTTGATCAAGCATCACGGTGCCAGAACTCGGCTCTAAATCACGTCCCAAAATTTTCATAAAAGTGGACTTACCGCAACCGTTTGCGCCGATGAGGCCATAACGATTTCCCTCACCAAATTTGACTGAAATGTTTTCGAACAGTGGCTTAGGGCCAAACTGCATTGTGATATTTGCGGTAGCTAACACGATAAAACCTTTGCATGCGAAGAATAAAGATAACCCGCAAGTATAACATTAAGGCACTACTTTCAAGACCACCGATCGCGTCAAATCGAACAATCATTTTGGTCGAGCTTGCCTTATCTGGGACAAGGTTTGCGCCTTTTCATTCAAACTTCATGCAAATTTATTAATGCAAAATATTTGGGCAAAGTTGAATTATTGAAAAATTTTGGGTGGCAAGATGGGTAAAAAAGCTCAACTTCTTTTATTGCTGAGCTTTTTACCCCTCATTACAACCAAGTTGAACCACGGTGTCCTTTTGAGAATCCAGTGATCGCGCTCTCAACATAATCCCAGCCAACAAGATCGGCGTAAAACATCGGACCACCTCGATGCTTAGGGAAGCCATAACCTTTCAGATACACAATATCAATGTCTGAGGATCTTGCTGCAATTCCATCTCACAAAATTTTTCTACCTTCATTCGCGAGGGAAAAAATCAGTCTTTCTACAATTTCTTGATCGGAAATCGACCTTTGTTCAAATCCCTTCGTTTGTGCGTAATCACGAATCATGTCAATCACCACATTAGACGGATGAGCGGTGCGATCCCCCGTCTGATAATCGTACCAACCTGCTTGTGTCTTTTGTCCAAAGCGCCCCTTCTCACATAACAGATCGCCTAAATCTGAATAGACTTCGTCTGGTTTGCTAATTCGTCGCGCCTTTCTGATCGCCCAACTGATATCGTTACCAGCTAGATCGCTAACTCGAAATGGCCCCATTGCAAAGCCAAAGTTTTCGATGGCTTGATCGACTTGTTGTGGGGTACACCCCTCTTCGAGCAAAAATGCTGCCTGCTTAGTGTACTGGGCTAGCATACGATTGCCGATAAAACCATCGCAAACACCTGCAACGACCGCAGTTTTCTTAATTTTTTTGGCCAGGTTTGCACACGTTGCCAATACTTCTGAAGAGGTGTATCTGCCACGTACTATTTCTAGCAACTCCATCACATTCGCGGGGCTAAAAAAATGAAGTCCAATGACATCGTTAGGTCGGGCGGTGTACTGCGCGATTTGGTCCAAGTCGAGTGTTGAAGTATTGGAGGCGAGAATCGCATCAGGTTTCATCACTCGGTCAAGTGATTTAAATACAGCCTCTTTCACTGACATTTGTTCAAAAACAGCTTCGATCACCAAATCTGCTTCAGCAATCTCCTCGTAGCTGCGTGCTCCAGTGAGCATGCCACAGTTACGTTCACATTGCTCTTGACTCAGTCTTCCCTTCGCGACAGTGGCCTCATAATTTTGTCGAATACGTTGCAAACCACGCTCTAATGATACCGCCTCAGCATCTAGCATCCAAACAGGAATCCCCGCGCTTGCAAAATTCATCGCAATACCAACCCCCATCGTTCCTGCGCCAATGACTGCCACTTGTTTGATACTTCGAATTGGCGTATCTGGATTAACTCCGTCTATTTTTCCTACAGCACGTTCCGCGACAAAAATATGCCTTAGCGCTTTCGATTCGGCACTATTCAATAAGAATTGAAACGCCTCTCGTTCCATTCTTAGTCCATCCTCAAAACTATACTGGCTGGCGATTTCAAGCACGTCAATGCATTTGATGGGCGCGGGAAGAAAAGTTGACT